>JAYTTC010000693.1:0-3659 GCA_043745255.1 Verrucomicrobiales bacterium | reverse complement strand
ACTCCCGGCTGATCTGGTCCGCTAGCGCCACAGTGGAACCGAGCGGAGCGAACCGCAACGAAGTGGAGATAGCCGAACAAGAAGACGCGATGATTTCTTTGAGGCAAATGGACAGGAGCGAAGCGACGTGCCCGCAGGGAGCGACCGGCAGGGAGCATCAAATGACCTCGCCCACCAGCGCGCGTTCCTTGCTCTGGTTGCTCAACTCGATGGCGGACTCCTCCTGCATGTCGCGCACCCGCTGCTGAAACTGAGTAAGCCGCCCACTTTGATGCATGACACTGGCGGCAAACGAAGTAAGCCGCCCACTTCCCTGGATGACCAAGGCGGCAATCTCCGGGCTGGCGAAACACTGCTCCATCTCATCCCAGAGTAGCACTCGCTCATCGCAGGCCACGCAGATGATGCTCGGCGTCTCCTCCTTGCGCTTGCGGAGCTTGAAAAAACCCGCCGCCTCCGGCTGCGGTGGCCGGCCTTGCAGCAATAGCCATTCGTTGAGCGGAATCGCTCACAGCATCCGTCCGATGAACGGGAATCGCTTACAGCATCCGTTGCCTCTGAGGGCCAAAGGCCCGTCAACAAGCCGCCCTGGGTCAGGAAATATGGAATCAGCAAAGCCCCAACGGGGCGTCACAATCTTGCTTCGTTATGCCGCGGATACCACGCCCGGCGCGAGACGCCGGTTTTTCTTAATTCTTGGGGCTACACAACGAGTGGGTGTGTCAAATGTGCCACTGCCCAGCTCTCTCACGCCAGCATACCAGACGCACGGAGCGGATCGAGAGCCTCCATGTCTTCGATCGTGTGACCGTGCTCCATACTCTTGAGAACAACACCCTTCCCCGCTTTCAATTGGGTATCGAGAAAGAAAGTGCCCCAGCTATGGCAAACCGGGCATTCACGCCCGGTGAGCAGAGGACGCAACAGATGAAGCTTTCCAGCTCGGTCGAGGAGGTAGAGGCTCCCCGCCTCAATCTCAGTGTCGGAGGTTTCCGCGTGGGACACAGGGACAAGCGCATGATCCCCCATCAGTTCCCGATAATCGTAGCGCGTGACTTTCCGCAGTGTGTCCCGACGCGTTGCCTCAATGTAGCGAAGCGGATAGTCGGTAAGGAACTCAGTGACCTGTAACAAGGCGCCAAGTTCCTTTTTTGCGTTCTCAAACGCCGCCAGCATTTCCGCCCCTTTTGGTCCGCGACCGTGTGAAAAGTCATTTCGCCATTTGTGAAGAAGCTCCAAGCAGCGTTTTGCCTTTGGGTCGTTTTGAAACCGTGACACCTCAATAAATGGCGAGGTTTCAGGAATATCACCTGCGAAGCTAGCTCCTCCGGCCTCCTGCAAAATAGAAACCCAATCGCCCATATTGCTGCCATGGCCTGTGGTTGAAATTCGATTAGCCATTTCTCCAAGCCAGCGAATCGGCTTCTGCACCGTTCGAGCTAAAAGCAGTGCCACGATGGCGAGATACGTGGTTGCCACTTCCGCGCATTCAAGAACCTCCCGGTAGCCGTCCCCGTTAGGGTGCTGCGATTCGACCGTTCTCCAGCGAAACGCCACGGGATATGGGAATCTTGTGCGAACGCGCTGTCTAAAGTCGCTAACCAACAAAGCCGCCTCGTAGCGTTGCTTGGCGAGGCGCCCCATTGAGAGTGCGGTGATTCTGGCATTTCGGGCGGATTGCGAGTCAAAAAGCGAGCCTCGAGCTGCATCCAGTTCCTCAGCCCATGCTCTGAATTGGTGGGCTGCGTTACCAAGATTCTCTACCGCCAAGTTCAGAGCTTCATCGCCAACCGGCACCGGTAGGTCTAGCAGTCTGCTTGGCAGAACCTGGACTCCAATACCACGCGCCCGCAGAAACTCCCAGCAAGCTGAGGACCGAAGATATGCCAAGAGGAATCCTTGCTCATGCGCAGTCAACTCGGCACGAGGGCGCAGCACGATTACAGTCTGGCTTGCCGTAGCTGGTTCCATTTCCTCGGTGAAGGTGGCGCACACTAGCCTGTTTTGGCTTCCCAGAATGGCACGAATACAAACGTCGCCCGGTCGGAGCTGTCGCTCTTCTGGAACGACCGCTCTGTAGCGAGGCTCTTCGCAGGCGAGCGTGCCATCCATTTTGATGTCTCGTCCTTCCACGAGCACAACTCCACGACCCTCAGCGGCGTCAACAAGGAGATGCCTATCCATCGCCATCTGTAGGCCTCTCTTGATCTCAAAAAGTTCCCCCAATCGTCGAATTCCACCAAAGTGAGCCAAGTCTTGTTGCCTTTTGGCAAGATCGGGGTGGTAGGCGTCATAATTCAACGAAGCCCCAGGGGACAAACTCTCCCGGATTACGTAGCCATACCGCGTCTTGCCGCCTGGCTGTTCCAAGAGCCGGCGAAAGTCGTTCAGAACCTCTAAACGTTCGGCGTCATTCGCAACCGACAGGCATTTGAAGAAGCGAACAGGTGCGTTTCGATCACCGCCCTTCTCCAAGAGGTAAGTCCCCATGCGAAACTGGGAATGAAGCGGAAGTCCGAACACATCCACTGGATGGTCGTGTGCGATGACAAGTCGAGGCACAGCGGTTTCACGCAGACTCTCTCTTGTCGCGCGCGAGGACTCGTTCAAGAAGAACGAGGCGGGGAGCAGCACTCCTACAATGGAACTGGGCGCAACCATTTCCGCCACACGGGAAAGAACAATCTCGCCGAAATCCATGCCGGGGAATTGTGCCCGAAGGGTATCGGACAGGTCTTTCCGACCAAGCAGCGGAGGAAGAAGGAAAATTCGCACGACTTGGCCAGTAGGGATCGCCTCTTGTAGAGATGAAAGAAACGCTTCACCACTGGGAAGTCGGCAAACACGACAGTTGGACGGGAAGAGGTCCTCTGGAATCGAAAAGCTGCCGGTGGACTGACGAACTAGTTCTTCCCCCACCGCAATCTCTTCGGTCTGTGGTAGCAGAACGATCCCGTGCTCGAAATCGGCATTGAAGAGTGCCGTTTCCAAGATCTGCCGAAATAGCGTTTTCATAGATAGTGCTGTCTGTTTGAGGGTTCAGTCCCGGTTATCCCCCGAAGGTTGAAAGTTGTTCGCGGAATTTTATAAGCATCGCATACTCTCGCTCGCGGTCCGCAGGCACCTGTCGGATGTAGAGGAATTGCGCCAGGGAGCCTTTGATGGGGGCGTCGTCGAGCCGCAGGGGGAGGAAGCGGCGTTCCTTGTTCAGCGGGTCGCGAAACCGGAAGGTGCCGGACTCCAACTGCGCCCAGTCCGAGCCGAGCGCATGAGCCGACATGCAGAGCACCAGCTCGCGCGAGCGCTCCAGCCCTTCCTCGATCCTGGCCGGGATACTGTAGCCGGGCTTGAGCATCCATTCATCGAACCACACCTTTACCCCGTCCGCCCGCAATCGCTCCGCCAGGGGGCGCACCACGGCCTTCCTCGGAGGAGTGGCTGAGGAAGACGTCGTGGGTGTAGTCGGGTTGGTCGGGCATGGCCAGTGGCCGGGTTTTGCCACAGGGGAGGCGGATTGGCGAGGGGATTTCAGGGGGGTTCGCCGCTCTGTGTGACGGGATCGCTCGTGTCAGCCAGTTGGCCAATCACAGTTCAAGGACGCCAGCGAAGGTCCAACAATGGTGGGGCGAGGCTGCTGCCGCGCCGTGATGGGGCGCTCC
>JAYTTC010000692.1:0-13731 GCA_043745255.1 Verrucomicrobiales bacterium | reverse complement strand
GATGGAGGCAGCACGGACGAGCGGAGTGAAACGCCTGGTGCTCGCGAGTTCGGGGCAGGTGAACTGGGAGCAGCAGTATGAAGGGCGGATCCCCATCCGGGCGCAGGATCCGATTACCCCGAGACACTGGTACGCGGCGACCAAGGTGTTTATGGAATCGGCCGGGTTCAGCTTCGCGCAAAAGTACGGCATGACCATCCTCGCCGTGCGGCTGGGATGGTGTCCTCGGAAAGGCCAGGCACCGGAGATCGCAAACAATCCAACGGCCCAGGATTTATATCTAAGCCCTGGGGACGCAGGCCGCTTCTTCGCGCGAGCGGCGTTGGCAACGATCCCGCCCGGATTTCACATCCTGTACGCAGCCAGCCGACCGATTCGAAAGCCGATTTTCGAGCTCGAGCCCGCCATGAAGCTTCTGCAATGGGAGCCTCAGGATCAGTGGCCAACCGATGCGGAAAACTTCAACCCCTGAGCCTCACTTGGCGAATACCGGCGCGGGGGGAGCGGTGCTGGAAGGGGCTGGGGGCTTGCTCCTCCAGAACCGGATCGGCACCAGCGCTAATACCAAGATGAGAAGCTGGGAGATGTCGAAAAGGATCAGCCATCGGAAGGCCGAATCCATAAACCCGTAGGAATGGAGACCGATGCCGAGCATGTTCACTCCAAACCACGAAAAAGCGGTGATAACGTTTCCAAAAATCGCCACCGCCATGAGCCCTCGTTCTGAGAACACCTTGCCCCATCGAGCGTGCAGATAGAACGCATTCCAGATGACGATCATCAAAGCTCCGTTCTCCTTCGGATCCCAACCCCAGAATCGTCCCCAGGATTGGTCGGCCCAAATTCCACCCAGCACCGTGCCCACGAAACTGAAAAGCATGGCGAAGCACACGATACCGTAGACCATGCGCGACAGAGAACGCGCCATCTCCGAGGTCAGGGAGGTAGTAAGCGAGCCGCGCAGCACATAGAGAATTGCGAGGAACCCCGCCAGAAAGGTGGAGGAGTAACCGAGCGTGACCGCCACCACATGGGTCGCGAGCCAGAAGTTGGTATCAAGAACGGCGCGCATCATCTCCATCGTATCCCCGCCCAGAGCCAAGTTATGCGCCACAATCAAAGTGGTGAATCCGCCCATCGAGGCCACCACCGTGCCGATCGCGTTCTTATAAAACGCCTCCAAAAGCAGGCCCAGAACACAGATTCCCCATCCGATGAAGATAGCGGAGGAGTAAAGGTTCGTTACGGGAGGACGTCCCTCTAGCACCATACGGTAGATCAATCCGGTGGTGTGCAATACGAGGGTGAGAACGAGCAGGCCAAAGGCGGCCCGTCGAAAGGGAACGGAGTTATTGAACCAGGAGATGCAGGCCAGAATGAAGATCAGAACGTAGATGCAGGAGGCTTTGTAGAAGGGCTCGAGGAAATTGAAATAGTGCTCATTCCGACCCTTGGCGATCTCCGGCGCATAGTGGTGCTCTGAGAGCCACTCTTGATATCCCTTAACCGCTTCATTGAATTTCGTCGCGTCCCCGGCGCGATAGGCGGAACTCATCGTTGCGTAGAAGGAAACAGGAACGGGAATCTGACCTTGGCTTGGAGCTTCCATAAGGACCGTCCCAATGTTCGCCCAGTCATCGCGATTGTGGTCAGGGCTCCCCGAAGGGATGATCAACGGGTAGGCGAACTTGCGCACCAAATCGTATTTCTGTAGATGACTTACAATCTGATCGAGCGCGCTTTGGTCGAAGGGTTTTCCAGCCTGCTGCTCGCGGGCTGCGGTAAGTCCTGCGGGAATCGCGTCCTGAAACGCCTTCAGCTCTGCCTGAAAGTCGGCGACCTGTTCGGGCTGAATACTGTTCTTCAGCCGTCGATAGAGAATCACATTGCCGTGGAGTTTCACCACCGCTTTCTCGAAAGGGGTCTGCTGCTCGGGCTTAACCTCAGTTTCCTGCAAACGATCCGCTTCTTTACCCAGCTCCAGGAGGCCGGGGCGGAGTTGTTCGAGAGAGAAAAACTTATCCTCACCCCGCAGTTTAAGGAGACCGCGCAGCTCAGGGTGGTCGATGCGAAACACCTGACGCGTGTCCGCCAGATCTCCGTTCAGGGTCGCCTCGGCAAACCATTCTATGGCCGACAGGGTCTTCCCCTGGTCGGTGGGCACAGTCTGTTTGCCGCGCAGGACAAGAAGACTGTTTCGTGCCACAGAGTCCAAAGGCTGAGACCTGCCGTTCAGCAGCGAGGGCAGTCGACCGAACTCCTGAAGTCCCAGGCCAACCTTGTCCTTGGGAGGAACACTCGACGCGCCGAGCCACCCGAGCACCAGCGCCAAGACGATCCATGGGAACCATTTTTTCATTTGATCCTCTTTTGAATGAACCCGACGAGATGAGTGAGAAACTGCACCACCAAGCCCGCTCCCACCAGGATGCAAGCCAAGTAGGGCGTCACCCAGCTAGGGTTGCGAACCACTTGCAGAACGGTGGCCTTTTCATCGAATCGATCGAAGCTGGCCTGATAGAAAGTCAGTCCGGAGTAACGCAGGGGGTTGTTCATATAGATCAACACCTCGCGATCCTCCTGGGTCTTGGAATTGCGCAGTCGGACTTGGCTGGAGAAATTACGTGGGAGATCAGTCCCCTTATACTTGTCGTGACGAAATTCCATCAAGGTGAGGCTGAAGGGATGATAGAACCGCCGCAATCGGAGAACCATCTGGAAGGTCCGGTCCTTGTACTGAAAGGTTTGAGGCGTGAGTTCCCCATGGACCAGCCAAGTACCGAGGGATTGATCAGGCGAGGACACTTCCACCACCGCTCCGGGGATATCCCGATAATTCATGTCGGTCACCTTGGGAAGCGGGATGAGACGGTATCGAGCACCTGCCCCTTGGGTCACTTGGAGCGTCGCCCCGCTCCCTGCATCCACCCGGTTGGTCACCATCGCGTGCTCATAGTATTGCTTCACGCTGATCGAAAAAGGCATCTCAGGATCTCGGAGCGTGGCACCGGGAGTGAGGAGCGACTCGGGAATGACGACCACCTTGTTGCGGTCCGGGTGGGTGATGTCGATCAGCGCCAGCTCACTGTGTCGGTCGGACTCCGAATAGTTTTTGGTCTCTCCCTGGGTGAGATGCATCCCGCTTTCGCTCGCCAGCTGGTCGGTCATCAGCTGTCCGAGCAACAGGAGGATCAAGCCGACGTGAACCATGAAGATTCCAATCTTTTTACGGCTGAACTTAAAACGCTCCAAATGGGCAGCGATAAGATTCGCGAGCAGGACGCCTCCGATGAGGTATCCACCGGGGAAGACCGGAATCCACGGGGCCGACAAAACCTCGCTGGCCTGCATCGGGGTGACATACCAGTTCAGCAGCTGCGCCGACTTTCGCAAAGCAGCCATCATGGAGGCTGCATCAACGAAAAAGCTATGGAAGAACCTGGTTTGCGCCAAATACAGGCCCAACGGTTCCTGGGCCATGGTGCCTAGGAAAACGAGGAGAAGCCCGAGAATCAAAAGCACGAGCGTCAACCGGAGCGAACAGAGAATTTTGAGAAGGCGTTTAGGGAACATTGGAGTACTTGACACTTTGGACGAATTGAAAAAATGAGCTCTTCTCCCGTTCCACGATCTCCGGTTGACCGAGAAGCTTGTAAAACCAGGTTTGGCCCTGCCGGGGTACTACCACCCCGATCATCCGCGCGTTCTGGCCCGACTTACCATCAATGCCCGAAGCGTCCATAACGGTTCCGGACATTCCACCCAAATCTAACGATGAGGTTTGCTGCGGAAGATCAGCCTGAGCCAATGCGGGAATGCCGAGCTGACCGCGCCAGCGATTGATATTTGCGAGCAACCCTCCGACGTCTCCAGGAAAAGAGCTGATTGTGATATCCGCCTTCGCTCCGGCCTCACCGGAAGCGACAAATTTGGCGAGCAGCATCGCCCCCGGCGCGGCGGGCTGCCAATTCGCAGGCACCTGCCACTGCGGTTTCCCCGGTGCAGCAGCGCCGCCATCGGCGGCACTCGAACTCGCAAAGGGAGCCACGGGCGGAGCCGACGCCACTGCGGGAGTGGCGCCAAAAGAGACACCTTTTAGAAAATCAGTCATCGGCCCGCGCTGCGACTGCACCACGGCCTCATCGCCTGAGAGCTTGAAAAACCAGCTCACGCCCTCACGCATAAGCACAGCAACGAGCACCCCATTCGGATCCGACGCTTTCGCGCCCTCGGACCCCCTGACGTTGAAAAGCTTTCCATTCAGTCCCGCGATTTGAACGGTCTCCACATATTTGGGCAGAGCCTCCTGAGCGACCGCTTCCAGCCCGATCTGTCCCCGCCACATATTGATGAACTCCAGATCATTGTCTCGCATCCCTGGAATTGGAATCACCGACATCTCTGCCGTCTTGCCTGGCACCGCCGCACTTTGAAGCGTAAATGCCGCCGCGCGCATCTTCGAGGCACCGGCCTGAGTGCTCAAATCCTGCGACAGCCACCCGTCCGGAAGCGTCTTCCATTCCAAGGGGGGAAAGCCTGCTCCTAGATCGCGTGGCGGCAGGACTTCGGGAGATTTCGCGCGGGTCGGAGTCGGCTTCTCTCCTGCCACCTCGTACACCTGAATCTCTCCACGGCGACACCCTGCCAACAACACCATCGACAAGACCACGCCACACCCAGCGCGGAACGCCAAAGATCGGCTACAAAAAATCGAGTGCAAAAAATCCATATAAATATGCTTCTAAACGTAGCGCCTAAACCGAGTTCCGCCAGAGACAATGGAGATTCCTACGCATTGAGACGGAAGAGCAAGACACCTCTTCAAATTCTCTTTCAACTCAATAAGCCAACGAAGGGGGCCAAGGCTGTCGACAAAAATATCCGTGCCAGAAAGATCCGGCCCGGGAATCAGGTCCGGTCCCACAGTTCTTTCCCAATATTGCGTCGTCCGTATCGGACGATCGGGGCGGGGATGGGCCGATACGGCCCACGCTACAGAACTGCAGTCCGGCTTCTGTAGCGTCGTTCGTATCGGACGGTCGGGCGGGGATGGGCCGATACGGCCCACACTACAGAACTGCAGTCCGGCTTCTGTAGCGTCGTCCGTACCGGACGATCGGGGCGGGGATGGGCCGATACGGCCCACGCTACAGAACTGCAGTCCGGCTTCTGTAGTGTCGTTCGTATCGAACGATCCGGCCCACACGACAGACGGAGCGCAGCAGTTCCTTAAGAAAACCAGAAGCCTCACTGCTGAGAAGGCTTGGGGTCGCGGAACGGTTGCGTGAGCAGTTTATCGACACGAGCCTCGGCGGAGTCACGAAAAATGTCCAGGCCCAGCGTCATCCCGCAATGTCCCTGCGCGGGCTGATCGCGATAGGTCCCCATCAGGCGATCCCACCACGGAAGGTTGAATCCGAAATTGCTGTCCGTCTCAGCCGGGATGACGGAATGGTGCACTCGATGCAGATCCGGCGTCACCAAAATGCAACGAAGCCAAGGCTCTAGTCCTCCAGCAATCCGGACGTTGCTGTGATTAAACATCGCGGTCGCGTTGAGCAGAATCTCGAAGAGCAGGACCGCGATCGGAGACGCTCCCAACAAGGCTATGGCGATACACTTGATGCCGAGTGAGAGGAGTATCTCCAGAGGGTGAAACCGCGCTCCCGAGGAAACATCCAGCTCAACGTCCGAGTGATGCATTCGATGAAGTCGCCAGAGGATGGGCACGGCGTGGAAGAGGCGGTGCTGAAAATAAATCACCAGGTCCAGGAGGAGAACAGCGACAGGAATGGCACACCAAGGCGGCACCTGCAGCCGTGGCAACACTCCGAGGTGATGAGCTAAGGCATAGTAGGCAAATCCCACCGCACCGGCGGGCGCCACGACACGGACCACCACCGCATCCAGAATCGAGATGAGGAAATTGTGAGGCCAGCGACGCCAACGTCCGAGCCGCTGAGGGCGCCGGGGCAGGACGATCTCCCAGATCGCCATGCCGGCGAAGATGAAAAGAAAGAGGCACAAGCGTACCCTCGCCTCGTGATCCAGCAGAGAACTGAGCCAGGTTCCTGTCATGCGATCCAAGGATAGAGGAAGCTGCGTCAAAAAGAAGGACGAACCCACCCCCACCAAGAGCTTGCACAGAAGCGCCCGGGTCCATAATTCTCTACCGCTCGATTTATGAACTATCGAATCTCAAAACGTGCAGCGTCCCTGGCACCGTCTCTGACCTTGGTGATCGATTCCAAGGCCAAGCAGATGAAGGCCGCAGGCGAGGATGTGGTCGGCTTTGGTGCCGGAGAACCGGACTTCGACACTCCACAACATATCAAAGACGCCGCAAGCAAGGCGCTGGCCGACGGGTTTACCAAGTACACCGCAAGCAGCGGCATCCCGGAGCTTCGTGAAGCGATTGCCAACAAGTTCAAACAGGAGAACGGCCTCGTCTACAAGCCCTCCCAGGTTATCGTCTCCTGCGGAGGCAAGCACTCCTGCTTCAACGTCATCATGGCCACCTGCCAGGAAGGGGATGAGGTGATTATTCCGTCTCCCTACTGGTTGAGCTATCCCGAGATGGTGAAGCTCGCCAGCGCAACGCCCGTGGTTCTGGAGACCTCCGACCAGACCGAGTTCAAGGTCACTCCGGAACAGCTGAAGGCAGCGATCACGCCGCGCACGCGACTGTTCATTCTCAACTCGCCGAGTAATCCCACTGGAGCCGTCTACACACGCGACGAGATCAAGGCCCTCGGGGATCTCTGTGTGGAGCGGGGCGTCCTCATCATGAGCGACGAGATCTATGAGAAGTTGGTGTACGATGGCGCAACACATACCAGCGTCGCCTCATTTTCGCAGGCACACTATGACCACACCATCGTGGTCCATGGTTTCGCCAAAGCCTGGTCGATGACCGGATGGCGCCTAGGATTTCTAGCGGCACCGGAGGCGGTGGCGAAAGCCATCGACGCCATCCAAAGTCATAGCACCAGCAACCCAACGTCCTTTGCTCAGAAGGGGGGCGTCGCCGCATTGACCGGATCTCAGGCACATCTCCCCGGTTGGCTCGCGGAGTACGCCAAGCGTCGCACCTACGCCCACCAAAGACTGAATGCGATGCCGGGAGTCTCCTGTGTGAATGCCAAAGGTGCGTTCTATCTCTTTCCGAACATCTCCAAGTTGGGAATGAAATCGATCGACTTCTGCGCGCGGCTTCTCGACGAGGAGAAGGTGGCGGCCGTGCCCGGGATCGCGTTTGGGGCGGAGGGCTATCTGCGTATCAGTTACGCCACCGGGCTGGCAAACATCGAGAAGGGCCTGGATCGCATGGAAAAATTTGTTCGTCGCATCGCGCTATGAGTCACTCGAACCTAGTTTGGCCGGATGGGTTCCGAACGGTGTATGACCGAGCGGTCAAATCGTATCAATCCGGTCCGAAACGAGCCGACACTCTTTTCAGCGCGGAAGAGAAAACTTTAGGATCTCGGTCCGCTCATTTCGTTTTTCCCAGGTCCGTCGAGTTCACGCACGAGCTGGCCTGGAATGTCCTCAAGAATTATCTGGATGAGCAAGGCTTTGATCGGTGAACTCAAGGGACGTTCTCGGCCTCTTCCTTGCCTCGGTTTGGGTCGTCTTTTTCGAACAACACATAGAGGGTTGGGAGCACAAAGAGGGTCAGCAAGGTTGCCGACACGAGACCGCCGATAATCACCACAGCGAGGGGCTTCTGGGTTTCCGAGCCGATCCCGTGAGCCAGTGCCATGGGCAGAAGTCCAAGCATCGCTAGAAGAGCGGTCATCATCACCGTGCGCAATCGCGTCGAAGCCCCTTGCTTAACCGCCTGAAGCGTCGACAGGCCTTCATCTCGCAGCTGGTTGAAGTAGGTGACCATCACCACGCCGTTGAGCACGGCTTGTCCAAACAACGCGATGAACCCAATCGCGGCCGAGACGCTGAGAGCGATATGCGTGACTAGCAGGGCAAGAATTCCGCCAATGATCGCGAAGGGGACATTTGCCAGAATCAGAGTCGCGCTCTTGATCGATTTGAAGGCGTCAAACAAAAGGAGGAAGATGAGGAAGACGCTGATAGGAACGATGAGTGAAAGCCGCTTCATGGCGCGTTGCTGATTTTCGAACTCACCACTCCAGGTGACGAGATACCCGGGAGGCATGACAATGCTCTTCACCCTCTGCTGCATGTCGGCGACCACGCTCCCCATATCGCGTCCTTTTATGAATACTCCAATGGCGGTGACACGAGTTCCGTTCTCACGACTGATATTCATGCTGCCTCCGCGGGTGTCGAACCGTGCAAGTTCACCTAGCGGGATGTGTTGGCCATCGGGGGTATCCACGAGCAGAGATTTCAGATCCGCCAGCTTTCGTTGTTCGGCAGGCAGACGAATCATGACGCTAAAGTGCTTCTCGCCCTCCCAAAGTTCCGTGGCGACCTTGCCGCCCAGTCCAGTCTCCACCAGATCCTGCACGTCAGAGATGTTCAACCCATAGCGAGCCGCTCGCTCGCGATCGATCTCGATCAACATCTGCGGCACTTCCCCTGCTCGATCGATAAAAGCGCGTGCCACTCCGGCGACGCCATGAATCCGTTTCAGCACATCCGAAACCTGTTTGCGCAGGACTGCCGCATCCTCGCCAAAGACCTTGATCACGACCTGACCATCAATCTGCGAGATGCTCTCGAGAACATTGTCACGAATCGGCTGCGAGAAGCTGGTTTCCACCCCGGGCAGGAAATCCAGAGCCTGATCCATCTCCTCGAGCAGCTGTTCGCGGGTGAGTCGACGGGTCCACTCGGCCGGAGGTTTGAGGTCGACGAAGAACTCGGCCATGTTGATGGGCTTTGGATCCGTGCCATCCTCGGGCCGTCCCGCCTTAGAAATCACTGTGCGCACCTCGGGAAACTTCTTCAGCGCGGTACGGATTTTACGACAGTAGAGTGAGGCTTCGTCCGCAGAAATCCCCGGCGGGAAAGTGGCATTGACCCAGAGCGTGCCTTCGTTGAGCTCGGGAAGGAACTCGCTTCCTAACTTAGGTACCACGGCAAGACTGCCCATCAACGCAAGCACCGCAGCGCCGAGAACCAGCTTGGGATGATCGATCGCCCAACCGAGGGCCGGCTCGTAGATCCGCTTACAGGTTCTCACGACGAAGTTGTCCTCATGGGGAATCTTGCGTCGCAGCAGAAAATAGCAGAGCAGCGGCACAAGAGTCAGCGACAGCAACAGAGACCCGATCAACGCCGAGGTGACTGTCCAAGCCATCGGCGCGAAGATGCGTCCCTCGTGGCGCTGGAGAGTGAAGATCGGAAGATGGGCGGCAATAATGATCAACATCGAGAAGAACGTCGGCCGACCCACCTCGTTGGTTGCGTCTAGAATAGTGTTCCGAAACGCCTTCAAATTGCCCTGCTCCTTCTGCTCCGAAAGCCGGCGGAAAACGTTCTCCACCACGATCACGGCTCCATCGACAATGATCCCGAAATCCATTGCGCCCAATGAGAGCAGATTCGCCGGGATGCCACGCCAGGTCAGTCCGACGAACGTGGCCAGCAGCGAGAGCGGAATCAGCAGGGCTACGATCGCGGCCGCGCGCAGGTTTCCCAGAAAGATCAAAAGAACCAAGGTCACGAGCATTGCTCCTTCGGCGAGATTCTTGAAAACCGTCTTGAGCGTGGTCTGAATAAGCCAGGTTCGATCGTAGTACGGGACAATCTGCACACCCTTCGGAAGCATCGAGCGATTCAGGAGCTCCACACGAGCTTTCACTCCGGTGAGCACCTCGGACGGATTCTCCCCCTTCCGCATCAGCACGATTCCGGAGATGATGTCATCATTGTCGTCTTGTCCCACCACCCCCTCGCGAGGAACCGATCCGATCGCTACCGTGGCCACATCCTTCACATGCACGGGAGTCCCGTGGACTGCGGTCACCACGATGTCCCCGATGTCCTCATAGGACCGCAGCAAACCAATCCCTCGAATTAAATACTGCTGAGCGCCCTGGTCCACTTTACTTCCGCCGACATTGGCGTTTCCACGCCCCACCGCTGTCGCGAGCTGTTGGAGAGAGATGTTGTAGTACTTCAGGCGCGAGAGATCAGGTTGGACCTCATAGGTTTTTATCAAGCCACCCAAGCCGACGATGTCCGCCACTCCGGGAACGGTTCGAAGTTGCCTCTCTACCACCCAGTCTTGAAGCGTGCGGAGTTCCGTGGAGGTCTTGGCATCGCCGCGCAGTCGATATCGGAAGATTTCCCCGATCGCCGTCGAGAGCGGGCCAATCTGCGGCACCACTCCCACCGGCAGGTCCGCACCCTGGAGGCGCTCGAGCACCTGCTGACGCGCGAAATAATCCGTCACCTTCTCATCAAAGGTGAGCATCATGAAACACAGACCAAATTGGGTATGGGAGAATAGGCGCACCTGATGCGGCAATCCGCTGAGGGCAATCTCGAGCGGAATGGTGACCTGTTTCTCGACTTCTTCCGGCGCACGACCGGGAAATAGAGCGATCACGTTCACCTGGATGTCGGAAACATCAGGGAATGCTTCGATGGGCAGATTGATGAACGCGGCGATCCCGCCGGCCACGAACAGCACCGCGATGAGAAGCGTGAAGAGCGGCTGGTGGAGCGCGAAGGAGACAAGTTTGCGGATCATAGGCTAACAGGGAGCTATTCGTCTGCAACCGGCGTTCCCGCCAGGCCCAAGGACGTGGCAAG
This sequence comes from Verrucomicrobiales bacterium, assembly GCA_043745255.1. Taxonomy (GTDB): domain Bacteria; phylum Verrucomicrobiota; class Verrucomicrobiia; order Limisphaerales; family UBA11320; genus UBA11320. The sequence continues at coordinate 2,988 of JAYTTC010000692.1, read as the reverse complement.
GCAGACGTTTTGAGCGCAGCGTTGGAGTGTCTTCACAGAAGGAAACTCGCTGGTTAACTCCCCTGCCCCGATTGAAGGAGCTGCTCGAGCAAAAGACCTCCTTCGGTCACAACCTGTTCCCCCGGCTTCAATCCGTTGACAATAGTGATATGACCGCGCTGCTGCAGCCCGGGGATGACTTCGCGACGGGTGTATTTGCCTTTTTCGTCCTGCAGGAAAAGATAATGCCGCTCGCCTTTCAGATAGAGCGCTCTCTCCACTACTTGAGCGAGCCCCTGAGTCGGCCCCTCGGCTGATACCGTCACCAGCATCTCGGCCTTCAGAAGACGCCGAGAATTGTCCACCGTCGCACGGACTCGTGCGCTGCGAGTGGCCGGATCGAGGTACTCAGAGATATTGTCCACTTCGGCATCGAAGGATTCTTTTGGAAGCGAGTGGGTTTGCAGCTTCAGATGTTGTCCCGGCTTAAGTGCATTGAGACGGCCTTCCTCCACGTCCACCAGCACCCAGAGATGGGTAGGATCGGTGATGGTGAACAGCGGAGCGAAAAGCTGTGGGGCGCTTGCGAGCATCTGATCCGGGCGAACCTCCTGTCCGGGATTGATATTCTTCTCGACCACCACGCCACCGAGGGGGGCCTTCAATTCGAAAGCAGGATCGATGGTTCCAGCCACGGCTCCAAAGAATGCCAGGCGGGACTCGGCGCGAGTTCGCTCTACACTGGCTCTCTCAAGATCAGCCTCCGCAGCATCGAGATCCTTCTTCGGCGACGCACCGTGCGCGAAGAGTTCCTTCACTCGATCGAGAGTTCGTCGCGCGAGCACTTCATCCGAGATCGCTTTCCGAGCATCTGCCTGACCCTGATTGAAATCGGGTGACGCAATGCTCGCGAGTCGGTCTCCCCGCGCAACAGTTTGTCCAGGCTCGGCCTGAATATGCATCACCCGACCGCCAAAAGGAGTGAACACACGCACCGTGACCGAATCATCCCATGTCAGTCGCCCATTGAATTGAACGGCCGATGGCTCGCAAGGAGTGGCGGCTTCAATCATCAAGGAGGCGATCTGCGGGCTGTCGGGCGCCAGAATGACTTGTTCTCCCTGGATCTGAGCTTCTGGAGTTTCGGCCGCCACATGGGAGTCGGATTTGCAGCCCGCCAACAGTAGCCCGGCGGTGGCGCAGGAGAGTAAGAGCGTCGTTTTCATTGAGGGTCTCATTTTGAATTCGAATTTTGCGTCGAGAGATTGAGCACCGACTTCAAAGTCGCCGCTTTGGCCGCGGTGTCTGCCATCGCCTGGGCCGTCGCCAGACGAATGTCATTGTCGTTTCGCTCGGCAGAAAGCAGGTCTAACAACGAAGCTCCGCCTTTTTCGTAGGCAAAGACCACAGTCTCGCGCACCTGGGCGGACTTCGGCTGAAGCTGGTCACGGTATCGGGACCATTTTTGCAACGCATCGAGATACGAGGCCCTGGCGACCGCACTCTGCGCGGCGGCCGCAGCGCGAACGCGCTGCGCATTGCCCTCGGCTTGATCACGCGACGCTGAAGCGGCCTGGATTCCGCCGCGATTTCTGTTCCACAGCGGAAGCGGAAACGAAAGCGTCAAGCCGATCGTGTTCGGCTGGTCCGGGGGTTCGTGCTCGTACTGGAGCGAGAAGGTCGGATCCGGAATACGGATGGACTTCTGGAGCCGCCAGTCTGCCGTGGCTTTCTCCAGGAGCGCATCCGCCGCTTCGATATCTGGTCGAACCCCTGGAGCAATCCTGTGGAGATCCGGGAGTTGGCTCTCCGCAAGAAGGACTCCCAGGTCATCGGTCGGAGCCCAGGCACCTCCCGGCTCACCAGCGCCGAGCAGCACTTCCACGAAAATCCGCGATTGTGTCGCATTGGTTGCCGCGCTGTTCGCATCGAGCTCCAGTCGCTCGGCAGCGATCTCGATCTGGGTTTTCTCGGCCTGGGAAATATCTCCAGCACCCAGCCGCCGCTGCGCGATATCGGCCTCCCGGCGCAAGGAAATCGCAGACTGTCTCAGTATTTTTACATTCTCATCCGACAACAACACCGTCACGTAAGCAGTCGCCACCGCTTCCTCCAGCACTCGACGGCCATCGCGAAAACGGCTCTCGGCCGCTTTGATGCCGGCCAAGGCGGATTCCTGTCGATGCGATCGCTTCCCTCCGATCTCGAGCAGCTGGCTAATCGCAGCCACCGTGTCGTAATTGCGATGCCAAAGCGTGTTCCCAGCAAGTGTGCTTTGAGGATTGTGGTCGGTGTTGACCTTGGTCGTGCCAATGGAAAGTGTCGGGTTCGGAAACTCACGCGATGCCAGGCGCTGAGCGTGTGCGATGTCGATGTCGCTGTGTGCGGCGAGCAAATCCCAGTTTTGCTGGAACGCGATCCGTTTCGCTTCCTCCAGCGAAAGAAGGGAGGGCACGGGTGCGGCCGTGCGTTGCGCTGGGGATGCGGAGAGACCCCAACAGAACCAAGCCGAGAGGACTATGGTCGAGAGGATGTCTCTGAGGTAACGTCGCGTGTACATGGAGATAGCCCACCTCGGATCACAGCCACCAAACAAGCCGCAGAGTGAATGGGACGTTACGCATTAGCCTTAACTAAGCAGGCCCGGTACCAAGCCGAGGAAGAATGTCGATCCACACACTTTCAGGGCCGAAACGATCAAATTAGTGCAGGCGGAGAGGTCTGCATCTCACCTGTAGGGTCAGCCAGTTGCACTCCCCTGATAACTCGGTTTCCACTGTCGCCCAGCACGCACTCCACCGCAGTTGTTCCTCACCGAGCCGGACTGCAGTTCTGTAGCGTGGGCCGTATCGGCCCATCCCCGCCCGATCGTCCGATACGGACGACACTACAGAAGCCGGACTGCAGTTCTATAGCGTGGGCCGTATCGGCCCATCCCCGCCCGGATCGTCCGATACGGACGACACTACAGAAGACGGGCGGTAGTTCTGTAGCGTGGGCCGTATCGGC
>JAYTTC010000691.1:0-3660 GCA_043745255.1 Verrucomicrobiales bacterium | reverse complement strand
GGGGTTCATCCAGGTGGCGTCCACCGGAGCTTTTTCGGGAAGGAGCTGGCGGTGAATCGCAGCCGTTTCTGGAGTAGCTCCATTGGCGGAAAGTTGTGTTCCGTAGTGTCCGTAAACCGACATCAGAACGAAAACCGGAATCGAAATCGCGAACATCTTGGCCCAGTACTGAACCGCCTGCACCAGCGTGATCCCTTTCATTCCCCCGAGTGCCACGTTCAAGGTAATCACCGCGCCCACCACCACCACGCCCACCCAATAGGGCAGGCCTGTGTGTCCCAAAAATTGGATGTCTTTGAAGACATAGGCGAGGGTGGTGCCAGCGCCCTTCATCTGGGGCATGGTGTAGAAGAATCCGATGAACAGGACAAAAATCACGGCGATTTTTCGGAAGATGGGGGAGTCATACCGGCCTTCCGCGAAATCGGGAATGGTATAGGCACCAAATCGTCGCAGGGGCCCCGCGATGAAGAGTAGCAGGAATAGATAACCACAGGCGTAACAGACCGGATACCAAAGCGCGTCATAGCCTGAGCTCATCACCATGCCGGCGACCCCCATGAAGGAGGCCGCGCTGAGGTACTCGCCCGAGATGGCGGATGCATTCCAGCCCACCGAAACAGAGCGGCCGGCGACAAAGAAATCCGATGCGGTCTTTGATTTTTTCGCGGACCAGAACCCCATCAAAATTGTGGCGAAGACAGTAACCGCGCTGAAGGTGAGGATCCAGGGATCGAGCATGATGAAAGCAATTTGAGCGTTCAGGGGTCTACCGCGGGGCTCCACTTTGAACTTCGCGCACTTCGGATTCCTCCAAGGCGATCGACCTTCGGATGAAGACGAACGAGATCACCCAGACGAACGGGAAGAACAATACCCCGAGAATCAGCCAGGTGAGAGTGAAGCCGAAGACTCGGGTGGCCATGAGCTCCGGGAGAAAGTAATTCATCAGCGGAAGACCGAGTAGCGCAATCAGGAAGGTGGCCGAGCAGAATGCGGAGAGACGGAGCTGGCGGCGCATCAGGTCGCGAAGGAACTCATCGCTGTGGATGTCCTTGCCAACCGATTTGAATTTGTTCATGGCCGAGGCTGTGTAGCAAAGGACAGGTTGGGTGGCAACTGCGAGGATCCCCTCGTTACCGGATGATCCTTAGGTAGCGGCCCATCCAATACGGGAGGAGAAACTCGTCGCCTGCAAACTCGGTGTGCCCCCCGTCGCCTCCATTCAGAATGAAAGGTCCAGTGTTCCAGCGGGTGATCTGTCGCTCGCCGGGAGGGAGCAGCTCTTTCAGCTCTTGCCGACGGAAATTGTCTGGAAGTTTGGTGATATCCTTTCGATGGCTGTTCCGGATATCCCAGGTCACTAGATCGAGCGGAAATTTGCGCAGGGTCCAAATCGCGCCGTCGGCGTCGTAGTCCCGGGAACCGCTGGCCATGTAGATGAAGTCGAAGAGGGGATTGCGCTCGCTTTTCTCCAGCTCCCAATGCTCCTTGATGGTGCGGGCATACTGAACGCGAAGCTCGTCGGTGAGTGCGAATCGATGAAGAGCCCAGTAGGTGATGAAAGAGAGGAGATCGTCGGAGTGATTCCACTCATTGCCCATGTCCACACCTTCATAGATATGCCCTGGCGTGGGAGCTGCGTTGGTCGGGCTGGTGAGGATGTTGGTCAGGTAGCCGTATTTGTCGAACAGCTCGTAGACCTTTTGCTTATAGAGGATCTTTCCCGACATCTTGTAGGCCAGCTGGAGGCTTGCGACGATCTCGGCGCTGTTCAACCGGCGATCCCCGATCGTGGCCGGATACTGGTTCACGTAGTCCGGATGCCAGCGCCCCCAGAGCGTCGGCTTGCCGTCGGAATCCATGAGATACCAGTCATGCTGGATGATGTGATTCACGATCTTGAGGTAAAATCGGCTGACCCGCTCGCGCTCACCCTGGCTCTTGGCTGCGACCTCGTACATCACAGCGCATCCAAAAGTGTGGGCTGCGATCTCATCGCTGCTTGTGTGTCCCTTCCATTCCCAGTTGGGATCGGCAGCATCCCGCCAGCGATCGGGATCGGATACCTTGAATCCTTTTCGTTCAAAGGTTCGCGCGGGAAACCCTTTCAAGCCGGGCAGCCGCTCCAGCCGCTCCATGGCCTCGAATGTCCGCCACGCGTTTGAGCGAGCCTCACTGTCGAATGTCGCAGCATAGCGAAACGCCTGGCTGGCCATGTAGTAGTTGCTCCAGCTGCCATCGTTGTCGGTATCGATCATCTCCGCGCTCGTGATGTCCCCCGCCTTGGGAAGCCGCAGTTCGGCCGCGAAACCATATCGATTGTGACGTTGCCGCACCTTGCGGTCAAAAAACGCCGCTTTGTCCTGCAGGCTCAGCGGCTCGTAGTTGATCTTGCAGAGACCGGCCTTGGTGAGCACGTAAACGTCCCCATCGGTCACGGAACGACTGAGGTCGATTACCCCGTCGTCACTCAGCCAGCGTTTGGAAGCGTAATAGGCGATCTGTCCTGCTTTGGTAATCTTGAAGACGCCCTGCGTGGTTCCCGCCCAGAGATCGCCGGAGATGCCCACCGCCAGGCTGGTGATCTCGTTTGCCGGGAGTTTGGTGTTCAGCGGAGTGGTGCCGGTTCCGTCGTTCAGGCTGACGCCATAGAAGCCATCCTTGGTTCCCACGATCAACTCGCCGCTCCGGATCACCATTGCGGTCACCGGCGAGGCGGCGCGAGTGAACGCCTTCGCTCGAGTGCCGAAAATGCGATAAACCACGTTCTCGCTGAAGGCAAAGAACTCGTTTCTATACGGAAGGAAACGGATCCCCACTTCGCCCGGAATTCCGTCCACTGTGGACAGATTGCCTTGGAACGATCGCTTGAGCTTCCCGTCCACTAGGAGGAGTCCGGTGTTCTGATCTGCCAGGGCGAAGGAGGTATAGGCGGCCTTGGGCAGCGGGAACTGAGGTTCTCCCGCTGATCCATTGGAGAGAAATCGATCCTCGTAGAGATAGTAGAGATTGCCCTGACGCTCAGTGATGTCGAGGGCCTGGATGCCCGAGAGAGGGCGGAAACTTCGATCCAGTGCGAGCGTGCTTTCAAAAAGGCGCGCCACTCCTTTGTCCGTCAGCACGAAAACCACTCCGTCGCGGTCGATGATCAATCGGCGGTAGGTCGCGTCTGCCAGTTCTGGGGCAGTCTGAAACTTGATCGAAGAGTCTTGGAGATAGGCGATGTCCTTGACCGCAGCGGCGAGATGACCCGCCAGGAGCAGCAGCGGCAACACGAGTTTCAGGAGTAGATCCCGGTAGGCAGATGATGTGCGCATGACCAATGTTTTTGGAACCCTATCGGGTTCCTTTCGGCGAAGGAAGCGTTTGTCTTCTGGAAAACCGGCGAATCCTTAAAGTTGCGGGACTGGGAGATTGGGCGCAGAGGAACGCATCGAGAAACCTTCTTAGTGTGAGACTTCCCGTTTTGAAACGGTGCGGGGAGAGTTCAGAGGCTCCGCCCATCCCGGGTGTGATTAAAAGTGGGTGAGAATGGAGTCTCGGATTTTCGAAGAGGTGGGACGGGGATGGGCCGATACGGCCCACACTACAGAACTACAGCTGGCGTGCCCTCGCGCGATTTCCCTCTTCTGTAGTGTCGTCCGTATCGGACGATCC
>JAYTTC010000690.1:0-3664 GCA_043745255.1 Verrucomicrobiales bacterium | reverse complement strand
GCTACAACGCGCCGATCGCGGGCGCTGTGTTCGCCGCACAGGTTGTGCTCGGCAATTTCGCGATGAATCAGTTCGCGCCCGTGGTTTTTTCCTCGGTGATCGCCACCATGGTCTCCCGTTCGTTCTCCGACATGGGCCAGTGGTACGAAGTTCCTTCATTCCACTTCAACAGCCTCCGCCAACTTCCCTGGTTTATGCTGCTCGGGGGCATCTCTGGCATTCTCGGAGCCTGGTTTCTGAGCCTGCTGCGATGGAGCGAGAACGCCTTCGGCAACAGTCGGCTTCCGATCTATCTTCGACTCAGCTTGGCGGGATTGGTGGTCGGTTTGATTGCGGTTCCGTTTCCTCAGGTCTGGGGAAACGGCTACGGCGCGACTAATGAAATCCTCGGCCTGAAGGAAAACCCCCAAATCCTGCCAATCCTGCTGGGACTCTTCACCGCCAAGCTGTTAGCAACCGTAGTCACGGTGGGATCCGGAACTGTCGGCGGAGTGTTCACGCCCACTCTGTTTCTCGGGGCGGCGGCCGGAAGCGTATTCGGTGCTTCGTTGCATCTGTTGCACCTCGGGACCAATCTCCCGATTGGCATTTTTGCGTTGGTGGGTATGGCCGGCGTCCTCGCGGCGACCACTCACTCACCCCTCCTGGCCATGATTACGGCGTTCGAACTCTCGCTGAATTACTCCCTCATGCCGGCGCTGATGCTCGCCAGCGTGATCTCAGCGCTCGTGGGAAGTCGATTCCATCGCGACTCGATCTATACCGCAACCCTCCGACACAAAGGAGCTGACTCGCCCTCGGACACCGAGCGTTTGGGTGGAGCGACCTCTCAGCGCATCGGGGATTTCATGCAGGATCCCGTCCCGCCGCTTCGCGAAAACGCAAGCTTCCGGCAAATTGCGGATCGATTTCTTGGTGGGTCCAACAACTTTCTGCCGGTGGTGGATGGAGATGGAGTGTTGATCGGTGTCGTGGCGCTTCAAGACATGAAGGAGCATCTGCAGCCGGGGGCCGAGCTTCGCGCAATTATTGCATCTGATGTGATGAGGCCTCCCCCTCGCTGCGTCACACCGGATCAGAAGATCGCGGACGCGCTCCCGATCCTGATCGCGAGCGAACTGCGAAACGTGCCAGTGGTAAACTCCCGAAGGCAGGGAAAGCTAATCGGTCGGGTGGCGCGTGCTGAAGTACTGGCGCTGATGTCGGAATCGCTAAGCCCCACCCATCTCAAGTAACCGCCGGCCTTTCGGCTAAAAGGGGATGCGACGGCTGAGACGCCGGGAAGAAACTGCCAAAAAACTTGCGCCGCCGGATATCGTAGCCCACATTGTCGCCTCTTTCAGTGGAGAGATGGCTGAGTGGTTTAAGGCACACGCCTGGAAAGCGTGCGTAGGTAACACTACCGGGGGTTCGAATCCCTCTCTCTCCGCCATTGCTTCAAGCTTCTAGTTCTCAGCAGGCTGTCGGACCCATGTCCTCCGTGTTGGCGGCCGCCGGAATGGGATATGGAAGGCAATGCCTTCGACTTTTTCGTTCAGGTTCTCTCACGGTGCCATCACTTTTTCAATCTCCCCGAAGTAGCCCATGTAAAAGGAAATAATCTGGAAAGCCACCGTGAGAATCACACATCCAAAGACGATGGCTCCGAGCAGAATCACGGCCATGCGTGTTTGTCGGGCGGCCTGTTCCTCATAGTCCCGATGCAGTCGCATCAGAGTTTCATCCAGTTTCCCACTGATCTCCGCGGAGTGGTATTGCTGCGCGAACTCGCGAGGGAACAGACGGCATTCGGCAACCAATTCGGCTGGAGTTCGTCCCGCTTCCATCTCCGGCACAAATCGATCGACCGCGCGTGCCAGTCGAAGAGACCCGCTGGCGGCCGCAGCGAGTTGCCATGCTTGAATCATATGGGTGCCTGCGTTAATCAGAGCCTCGAGGGCAAGGCAAAGCCGGGATATCGCACCGTTCTGACGAGCAGAACCCACGATTGGAACTCCGCTCAAGAGGATCTCCAAGATATACCGAATGCCGGTTCCACGATTACCTTGGACAAGGAATGCAGCGAACGCGCTGATCAAATAGAGCGGAGCAAGAATCAGGATTTTTTGGAGAAGAAATGCTCCCACCTGACCGTGAAGCACGAGGCCCTGAAGATTTGTGATCGGAAAAATCATCGCCGCCATATGGATCAGGAAGACCGGATAGGCCAACGAGCCGAGCATGCGGCGGAGGACTCGAGCACGTTCCTCGTAGTAACTGGCCAGCTTGAGAAAACAGGAGGGAAGTCGGCCGCTTTGCTCCGAGGCACCAATCAAGGCGATGTCGAACTGCGGGAGCCACCCTCCGGTTTCGAGAAGCGAAGAAGCGAGGGTCCGTCCCTGTTGAAGCTGACTCTGAACCACGTCCAGAGCCTTGATCAGGGCGGAGGATCTTGCCCCCCGACGAAGGTGCTCGAGCGCCTGCTGAACCGGCACCCCCGCATCAGTCATCTGACCCAGCTGAGTGTAAAACTGGGCTCTCCCGGCGAGCTGAAAGGGTGTGACAATCAAGGGGTGGAAGGGAAATGCCCGTCCGAGAGCCCCATGGCAATCAGACCAATTTGTCGAGGGCGTCTTTGAACTTCTTCTTGGGCCCCATGCCAACCACCTGATTCGCAACCTGTCCGCCCTTGAAAAACAAGATCGTCGGGATCGACTGAATATTGAACTGCACCGCCAAATCCTGATCCGTGTCGATGTTCACTTTTCCGAATTTGGCTTTTACGCCGAACTCGGTGGCCAACTCATCGATGGTCGGCGCGAGCATTTTGCAGGGCCCACACCACTCGGCCCAAAAATCAACAAGCACGGGCACGGAGGAGTTTAAGACTTCTTCTTTGAAGTTAGCAGTCGTGAGATTGAGAACGTTGGCGGCAGCCATAGGTGTAAGGGGCAAAAACTAGGTCTACGTATCGAGTTTTGGGAACGGGGTTTACTGAATCCCAGTCTGAGCCAACTGGTTCAAAAGGAAGATACTGACCACAGCGGCAAGGGCGACCAGAGCAGCCACAGCGGCAAGAGCTACATCCACGCCTGAGACGCCACGTCCAATCGGAGAAGGACGGGGAGCGGGTTTCGCCGGGGCAGGCGCAGCTGCAGAAGCTGTAGCCGCGGCCGATTGGGCTCCGGCCTTGGCAAGACTCGAGGATGGAGCACCGCCGGTAGGCGGCGTAGGGGCAACGGGCGCTCGACCCAAAGTGGCGGGTGCAGCGGACGCAGCGGCGACGGGAGGCGGAGGGCCGCCCACCGGAATAGTAGGAAGCTTGATCGTCGAAGCAGCCTGCTTCGGAGGAGCCGGAAGCGGAATGCGCACCGTTTCCTTTTTGGGTTGCACCTTGGCGGCCTCCGCCGGTCTAGGCGGAACTGCATCTGAATTCGGGGTCTGGTCGGACATATGCAATAAGCTACGCGAACCTAGGGTTGAGCCAGAAGAGTGTCAAACTCCTATTCCTGGCATGTCGTATTCCTGGCAGAGACTACCCACCATTCACCGTCCACTATTAGAACTCAGTCACCGTTTCCCCCCAGTGCATCGGGCACTCGAGCGGAGACTGAAGCGAAAAATTAGAACGCAGAGCCGTAAAATCGTCACGAAATTGTTCTGCAGACCGTTGAAGTAAATTAGC
>JAYTTC010000689.1:0-3667 GCA_043745255.1 Verrucomicrobiales bacterium | reverse complement strand
ATGTCATTCTTTTCTCCACTGTAGCGCCATGGATTTTCGCCGGTGATGCAGAGACCGCGATTATTGATGTACCCAAAGCCCTTGGATCCCATCAGATAGTCATTGTTCTCGCCATAACAGGCACCCGCGATCTGACGCTGCGCCATGAAGGCGCGCACCCCATTCTCCCACTCGAAGTTCACCTGGATGTGATCGTAAATATTCCCCCCTTCCGAGGGAGCCGCACGACCTCCCACCGCGGTGCACTTGGTTGGCGGCTCGTCCTTCATGGCCCACCCAATCTTGTCGATGCTGTGGATCGCCTGCTCCACCAAGCCGTCGCCAGAGAGCCAGACAAAGTTGTACCAGTTACGCACCTGCCACTCGATGTCGCCCATGCCTGCGGGACGACTGTCCGCTCGCGGCATCGGTTTCACTGGGCCGGTGAGATAGGTGGCGTAGATCGCGCGGACATCGCCCAGGGTGCCCTGATGGACCTGGTCGTAAAAAGCACGGCGAGCGTAGTCATAGCGCCAGCAGAAGCCCGCAACCAGGGCGATGCTCTTCTTTTTGGAAAGCTCAACGGATTCCATCACCGAGCGAAGTCCCGCCGTATCGGTGGCCATCGGTTTTTCGCAAAAAATATGCTTCCCCGCTTCGACGGCATACTTGAGGTGGACGGGACGAAACCCCGGGGGCGAGGCCAGCAATACCACGTCGACACCGCTATCGATCACTTTCTTGTAGGCATCCAAACCAGTGAACTGCATATCAGGATTCACCTTGATCTTGGACTCTTCGACTTGGCCCTTCAGGGTCGAAAGGCTGCCCTTGAGCGCGGAGTCAAAGACGTCGCCCATCGCCGTCAGTTGGACATTTTGATCGGATTTGAGCGCCTGCGCGGCAGCGCCGGTTCCGCGTCCGCCGCAGCCTACCAGACCGATTTTCAGGGTGTCTCCCGGGGAGGCCGCCTGGGATCGAGTGGTAAGGATGAAGGGAGCGGCCAGCGCAACGCTGGAGGACGTCATAAGGAAGTCGCGTCGCGACACACCTGAGGAAGAATCGTTGGACATAGCCAACAAGAGATCCTCCTCGCGCAGTTTTTATTCAAGGCAGAAAACTCCGAGCTTCCTATTTTCAACCGACGACACCAGAAAATGACACTCTCTTATCGGCTATGAAAACTCGGCATTGGATCCCTACGTGGCTTCTCATGGTCTCGCTGTTGCCCCTCGCAGGGTTCGCCGCGGAGGAGAAACCAGTCGCTTCCGTTTCGAACGGTGTGGAGCTCTTCACCGCCGCCCTCCAACAGCTCAGCAATCTGATGGAACCCGCCTCCACCTCTGCGCCACGCACCTTTTCGGCGCAGTGGGCGGTGACCCAGGCCCACGGGGTCCCCAAGGAATTTGCCAAGGCCCATGGTGAGATTGCACTTCAATCGCCCGATCGCGCCAGAGGCTCGCTTACGCTGGGAAAACAGGAATTCATTCTCGGACGCGGCCAACAGGAGCTCTGGGTGCACACTCCAGGGAAAAAGTTTGGAGTCATTGGGAAGTCCGGAGTTCCGCGTTTTCTCACCGCTCCTGAGAAAATCGACACAACTCTCCTTCTGCCGATCAAACTGCTGCTCCCTCAATAACAACTCGCCCTGCTTTCCTTGGTCTGCGACGTGGGGGTCCTGGCAGATCGCGAGATCGGCAAGCTGCGCTGTCATGTGATCACAGCCACTCCCAAGCCGGAAGCCCTCCAACTCGAGACCACCGCTCTGTCTCTTTCGAAAAAGGGCGCTGGTTTTTCGGCGAGATTGAGGAGGCGCAAGAACACATTGGACCGTTTATCGAGGATCGTTACCTGCGCGAAATGGATGCCATCGCCCTGGCGACTCAACTCGATCGCGAGGAGATCCGTCTGGCGAACTATTTTCCCGAGCTCTTCCACTGCAGCGGCTTCGCGGTATTTGGTAACGCCACGGCCGACGGCAAGCTCTACCACGGCCGAATCCTTGACATCCATTCGGTCCTGTTCGCGCCCGAGACCTTGGAGTTCTGGGTCGCCAACGCGGACTCCAAGAACGTCGCCAGTCACACCCGCTATACCCACTACAATCTCGAAGAGCTTCTGAAGAAGCCCTAGCAGGCCATCGGACTCTTCAAAACCGGCCCACTCCCCCTTTCTCCATCCCGCTCCGCTTGCCTTTTAGACCGTTTAGCAGCCTGTCACGACGATTCCTAAGGGAGAGCTCAGCCCAAACGAGCTTCACAGCAGGACTCTCGTCCGTTGGGGATAAGTCCGACAGGCTGCTAGCGCGTCACGAAGACCGCGAAAAGTCCCCAGAGGACCACCAGGAGAACGATCACAAAAATGATGAAACGGTTCCTGGCAATCCGCTTCTCGTAACGAAGGGGTCGCATCCCTTGGAGGCTCCCCGCCGCGAGAAGATCGACCAGCTTGGGATTCGCCGAGGCGGGACCGCGAATATGATTCATCAAACGTCGCCATGCCGCAGGGAGATCATATTTCCGAACCCCCAGATCGTTGAAATGCACCGGAGGAGCGTTGAGGTCCTTGAGCCGTGTCTGGTTCACCTTCTCGAACACCGGGTCCCTGCGGACTGGGGTAGAAGGAAGGTTGCTCGATGAGGGAGCCGGGGCCGGGGTGGACTCCTCTGCCTGCGTGGCGAGTTGTTGAATCTGAGCCTCCAGCTGCTTGATTTGCTGGGTAAGGTCAGTGGCCCTCTCAGAAAGCGGATCGTGCTTGCGTTTGAACCACCCCATGGCCGGTCAGCCCGCCTTTCTATTCAGCGACGCAGCCACAACATGAGGAAAATCCCCAATCCGACCAGGACTAGAGGCCAGTTGATCGCCAGCCCCAACTTGCACAGCTGGGCATAGTCAGTAGGAAGGCCATTCGGTGTCAGGGCACCCGACGGAGGCATGGAGGAATCGGCCGCCGGGGCGTTACCGGTCAATTCAGTGAACTTCACGCGTGCCGAATTCCATTCCATGCGCGCATTGTCGACGGTGGTCAACGCGCGGGTCAGTTCCATCTCGAAGTTTTCCTTATTCCACCCTTCCTGATTGAGAGAAACGACCTTGGTGAGCGCCTCCCGCATGTCGATCAACGATTTGCTGCGCTGTTCCACTTCTCGACGATGGGTCAGCTCCGCCTCCTCCATCTGAGAAATCGCGCGAGTGAGGTGATGGATCATTTCCTGGCGTCCGGTGGAGAACTCTGACTGCCGCCTTCGGGTCTCCTCGAGCGCCGATCGCTCGCGCTCCAATCGATGCTGCTCCGTCTTGAGCTCAGCGAGTCGCTGGTGCATCTCACTGACCTTTGACTCCACTTCCTCGCGCGACGGGGCGCGCCTCTCTCCTACGCCCAGGGGAGCCGGAGTGGTGGGAGCCGCTCCGTACCCCGGCTTGGGAGCCGGCGTCAGGTCGTCGTCGATGAATTCCGAAGCATCGAAGTGAGAGCTCATGTGCGTCGACTGTATTCTGCGGTCGTAATTTGTAAAGCGAGCGGGCGAACCAAAAATAACAGCTGCCTTAGCTGACCGGCAGGTGAGCCTTCTGCCTAGGACCCCGTTCCTTCCTCGCATGCATGGGTCCTGACTCTACCCTCTTTTCGAGGCCTTTAAACCTCTGCTCGCGATATTCCACGCCGCGATCCTCTCGTTCCTTTTGGCGGC
>JAYTTC010000688.1:0-3667 GCA_043745255.1 Verrucomicrobiales bacterium | reverse complement strand
AACATCAGGTTCGCAGTGGACCGGTGATGGAAGAGCTTCGGGTATGGTTTACGGAGCTCATCGATGGCAGGAAGGTGGAGCCCAACTCAGGGTTGGGTGGGGCCATCGCGTATATGCAGAAACGGTGGACGGAGCTGACTAGAGTTTTTGCGAATCCCCGGCGCTCCTCTGGATAATAATCAGGCCGAACGGATTTTGAAGAGGTGCATCCTACACCGCAAAAACAGTCTGCATTATCGGACCAATCGGGGAGCCAAGGTGGGCGACCTCTTCATGAGTCTGGTGGAGACCTGTCGCGCCAACGGGGTCAATCCCTTCAACTACATGATGGCCGTGGTTCGAAACGCCGCGGCAGCAAAAACAGATCCGGGACGGTGGATGCCCTGGAACTTTCAAATCGCACTCGCCGAACAGACCGCGCTGGCCGTCTGAACATCGCGCCGTCAGCGAGGGGGGCAAAAATCCCGTCGGAATCCCAGTCCGAGCGCTCTGTCCCGTTTACGCACGCTTTGCCGCAAGGACACGAAACAGCTGACTGCCTGGCCGTCGTCCAGGAAGCGAATGGGATACTCTGGGCGTGCTCGCCAGAAGTGACCCACCCGGCTGATGTGAGTAGGGTTGTAGGGTAGACCCTGCCCCAAAACCTAGAGCTTTTGGAACAAGACTCTAGAACCAGCAGTGCCAGACCCAACGTTGTCACCTCCGATTCTACAAAGCGGCGGTTTTTCCCAGTCAGTCACGCATACTCACTCTTGCGCACTTCGTCCAAGGCTTTGCCCAGTTGGGCCATCACATGAAACTTGTCGAACAGGATTCTGGCCTCCGGAAGATGTGTTTTGGCCGCATTCCTCAGCGTGGGCTTGCGAGATATCCGTTTTTGGAAAAGCCAAAAACCCTAGCTATGGTAGACCAGACACTTGATGGCGTGGCGACGGCGCGAGATGGATATGAAGAGAGCTCGGGTCAAGGGATCGGCGTTGAGAGCCTGACGGCAGGCGGGGCTTTCCAGATGTCGTTTCCATAGTTCGCGGCCAACCCTAGCGCGAACTCCCAACCACGTTACGCACTCTTGCCGCAAGGACACGCTTGACCTGGGCCAGAGTAAGTCGGGCTGCCCGGAGGGTCGAGGACCTCTCGGCTCCCTGCCTCCCGCTCGCGAGTTCTCAGACCGCGGCGCGCCTGTAGCGGGAGGACGCATACCAACGCCATGATCTGGCGCCGCCTTGGCCGCCGCCATAATCCCTCGCCGTAGGACCCCATGGCGTGTTCATACAGGCTCTAAGTATTTCATTGCTCTAAGTATTTCATTTGCGTTGTGAAGCGTCTGACGCTACATAACGCAATCGAAATGAGGCGAAACAAACAGATGGTATTACGCAGATCGGGCGCTGCAGCAGCTTTTCTCGACGCGCGCCTGGCGTCAGGACATGTCGCCTTTCCTCTGGACGCGTTGGTTCAAACAACAGGACTGTCCGTGACAGCGGCCAGGAACCAATTGCTCAGGCTAGGCAAACGAGTGGTTCGGGCTTCATCACGGCACCCGTTTTTCCTGATCGTCAGCCCGGAGCAGTTCGCCCTGGGCGCACCGCCGGTTGCTTGGTGGCTCGATGATTATTTCAAGTGGCTCGGACATCCCTACTACTTAGCGCTTCAGTCTGCAGCCGCGACTTACGGGTCGTCCCCCCAGGCGCTTCAGATCACCCAAGTGATGACTGACTCGCCTCGACGACCGCTTCGCGTAGGTCGTGTGCAGGTTCGCTTCATGGTTAAGCGCGAGATCGCGCGAACGCAAACCCGGGCCCTGGCAAATGCCTACGCTCCGCTCGCTGTCAGCACTCCCGCGACGACAACTTTTGACCTTGTTCGCTATGCGCCCCGGATCGGAGGGATCGGTCGTGCGATGGAGACCCTCGTCCCGTTGCTCCCGCTCATCCGCCCGGAGGAAATGAGGAGAGTGCTGGAAGCCGAGAAAGAGACGAGCACCGCGCAGAGGTTGGGCCTCATTCTTGAGCGGAGCGATGCCAAGAAGCTAGCCAAGGTAGTTCAGGACTGGTTACCGCCGAAAATCCCGCTGATCCCAATGATCCCGACACAGGCAAAATTGAAAGACGCTCCTGTTCGTGCTCGCTGGCGGATTCTGGACAACGCTCTTGAATCCCTCTCATGAATTCTCTCACTCGTAGGGATGTCCTGGCGCACCAGGTTCATGTCCCTTGGCCAAGTCACCAACAGGTCGAACAGGACCTGTTGCTCTGCCGAGCCATGGCGGCGCTGTTTGGCGACAAGTTTCTCCAGACGCAGATCGCCATGCGAGGTGGCACTCTCCTCCATAAGGTTCATCTCACCCCACCCGCTCGCTACAGTGAGGACATCGATTTGGTTGTCTTCGGAGACCGCCCAGAGGGACACATCAAGGCGGCTCTCCGAAGGGTGTTGAACGATGTCCTGGGAGAGCCAAAAGCCTCCGCCTGGGATGCACTGAGATTGGCGATCCGCAACACCGTCAAACCCTCGAGAGTGCTCCGGATGACCTACTCGGTTCCCTCCGTGAGCGAGCCCGGAACCGTGCTGAGCATCGTGATTGAAGCCAATGTGACCGAACGAACGCCGCATCGGCCGATCGTAGAAATGCCCTTCGGGTTCGCGTTCCGTGAGGGGACCACTAATACCGTGATCAATGGGTACGACATCCACGAGATGTTGGGGACTAAGATGCGTGCTCTGTTCCAGCGTTGCCGTGGACGCGATCTATTTGATCTCTATTGGGCGCTCACGCTTGCGAAACCGGTTCTCGACCCGGCGATGATCATCGAATCATTCGTGCATTACCTTCGCCAAGAAGGAGGGTCGGCGGGACGGGCGGAGTTCGTGAGTATCCTGGACTCCCATCTGGAAGACCCCGGCTTCTGCTCGGACATGCAGCCACTGCTCCGCGTCGGCACCACGTACGATCCGCACGAAGCGGGGAGATACGTCAAAGCCAAACTGCTAAGCCTGCTCCCCCTTTGAGAGCCGAACGGAAAGGAAGGCGTAGACCGTGATGCGGGTCTTAGACAGCACGGCCGATTTCGTTGAGAAACTTCTTCAACGTCCGCTCAAACGTCGGCGTGGAGGGCGGGAATATTTTGCGACGGAGGAGTTCATTCGCTCCGGGGCCTCGCCAACTGATGACCGTCGGGAGCATTTAAGCGTCCGCATCGAAAAAGGATGACGAAACGGGTCCCCCGATGAAGTGGAAGAAGAACGCCCTCCGCCATAGCTATATCTCCTACCGCTTAGCTCAGGTCCAGAACGAGAACCAAGTGGCATTGGAATCCGGCAACAGCCCGGGGATGATCCACCGGCACTACAAGCAATTGGTGACCGAGCAGGAGGGACGCGTGTGGTTCGAGATCAAACCGTCCTAGACGCCGACACCCTCTTACCGGCCGGAGTCTCGTCCTCCGGTCTTGAACTGGTTCAAATCCGCGATGACTTGGTCCCGGTCGAACAGCACCGAGTGGGAAATCCGGATGCAACTCAGGTACCCGGCGTTGACCCAGTGCTCCACCGTTCGTTGGGATTTGCGGATGAGTCTTGCGACCTCGGCTTTGGTCAACAACCGCAGTGCCCCGTCCTGCGACGGCTCACGCACCTGTTTGCTCTCGTCTGTTTGAAGGTTCGTTTT
>JAYTTC010000687.1:0-3674 GCA_043745255.1 Verrucomicrobiales bacterium | reverse complement strand
GTTCTTCGAGCTCTGGGCCGCGTAGTGATCTCGATGAATGGTGCTGAGGAGGAAAGTCCGGCATCCCACCCCTCGGCAGAGTTCCAAGAAGCGCCGAGCGTGGGGCAGTTCCACCACTTCTCCCTGTAGCTCCCGAAAGCGTCCGTGAAACCATTCCTCCAGTCGTGGGAGTGGAATGTGTGGTGTGTAGCGCTGATAGAAGCCTTGGAATGGCAGAGTGAATTCCGCTCGGAATTGATCGAGGGTCAAGACAGGTACCCCTGCTTGCTGGAAAACGTGATTGGTCGCCTGCCAGACCGCTGGCAGGTCATCGACCAGAGTGCCTGACCAATCGAAAATGATGTTTCGCAGCACGGTGGCCCCCGTGCCAGGCCTTAGCGGAGGGGCGGGGGTCATTCTACCTCCTGGGTCACCACCAACAGGATCTCCCGCTCGCGGCGCTGGAGCCATTTCCCAAGTTCATCCAGGCTGAGATGGTAAACGCCAAGCATCAGCCCGGCGAGCGGGATGGAGAGGAGAAAATTGATCGGGACGCGGGGGAGGAACTCGAATTGATGCGCGATCAACTCAGCGACCGGAGGCACGAAGATAGGAATCGCGAGCAGTGGAAATCCGAAATGAGCAAGCAATAGAAGCGCAACGGTCTTCGGAGACTGCTTGGTGGGTTTCATTGTTCCGGGATTGATCCGAAACGGAACTCCGATGCTGAAAACGTTTCCGAGCGTGCACACTAATAGAAACATCGCCACCAGTTGAAAAAACGCGGCGATCAAGGTGAGGATGGAAATGCTTGAAAGCACGGTCAGCACGAGAAGAATAATTCCTGCTGGCACGATCAGGAAGGGAGCGAAGGCTAGATTTTTTGCAAGCAGGATGTCGCGTCTCGGTGTGGGCAGAAGGACGAGAGCGCGGAACGCGTTTCGATCGAAACCAAATTGGTTCAAGAGCAGTTGCAGCATTCCGAAAAACAGAAAGCAAATCATTCCAGTGGGCAGCAGGGCACGAAATTGCGGCAGGAGCGGGGTGGAGGATTTAGATGCGAAGAGCGCGCCGAAAACGATCAGCATGATGATCGGGCTCACCAAGACCATTTTCATCTCGGGCGCCCGCAACATGGAGCGGAAGGAGGCGAGCGCCAGCGCGGAAGTGTCGCCCGCGATCCCTGGAATCGTCCTTTCCATCCAAAAATTCTTGAGAGGTCCCGCCCGAGGAGCCTCGGCCTTGGGTGACGCCGACAAACTCGGCTGGAGAGCGGGCCTTCGTGCGCGGGATGGTTTTTCAACCCCCAGGTAGAATCGCAAGGTGGAACGGTAGCTAAGGCCAAGCCCACAGGCCGCCAGAAGCCAGAGTCCAAGGGTTCCGGCTAGGGCAGGGAGAGCATTCCCCTCGGCGAGACCGCGAGCGCCGTTGGGCAGCCACAACGGTGGAAAAAACCAATGAGCGGCACGCATCGTGGGCGTGTTGAGGAGCTCGGCGGGGTTGATGTTAGCCTGTCGGTTCGGTCGGTTTCGTGACCGCGCACCCCGAAACACATTGAAGTAAATATTCGGAGCCTGAGCCAGCAGCATGATTCCCACTGTGATGGCGACCATGATCGAACGACGTCGACGTTGGTTCACCATAATCGACGCCAGCCAGCCCCGAAGATAGTAGCTCCAGGCAGTGATCATGAGGAGGAAACCGGCCACCAGTGGCAGCAATAAAAGCATCAGCGGGCCTCGGTACACAGCGATCCCAATCGATAACGCCATCATCGCAGGCCCCGCAAAGAGGATGCTCATCGAGAGATGGGAGGCGACGTAATTGATCAGGAATAGCTGGGGCAATGCGACTGGCAGGTGGAGAAGGCGTTGCAGATCGATCAACTCAGAGCGCTGGAGTTCGGCGAGCATTCCGAAGGTCCAGAGGAAGAGGAAGAGGATTGCGGCCAGATCCCAAATGAGGGTCAGCATCTCAGTGGGCCCCGGTCCTGCCACTTTCCAGCCCAGGAAGAACCCGGCTACGATCCCTCCGAATGCCAGGCAGTAACCTCCGATGAGAGCGAGCATGCCGAACACCAGGTTCAAGGAGCTCCCGCGCTTGAGCTGGTTCAGGGAGAGCTTCCACCGAAGCCAAAGGACGGTCTGAAGTTGCTGCCAGTTCATTCGAGCCAACTGAGTTTCTGAGCTTCCAGCGCGTCCCCTCCCACGGCGGAAAGAAACCGCTCCTCCAGGGAGCCGTTCGCGCGAATTTGTTGCATCGACTCCTGCACAATCAACTTTCCGCTCGCGATGATCCCCACGTTGTCGCAGAGCTTTTCGACAATCTCCAATACGTGTGAGGTCAGAAAGATCGTCGCACCTCGCTCTACACAGCGTTTCAAAACATCACGAAGGGCTCGCGATGACACCGCATCCACTCCCTCAAAAGGCTCATCCAGGAAGAGCAGCTCCGGATTCGGAATCAGTGCGGCCGCCAGGGCCAGCTTCTTCTTCATCCCGTGGGAGAAATCCATGGTCATCTTCTTCTCCTCGTTCTCCAGACCCATCACGTGAAGGAGTTCCCCGCATCGATCCCGGATGGTTTGCGCTGGGAGTAGATACATCCGCCCGACAAAGGTCAGATATTCACGCGCGGTCAGATTGTCGAACAAACCCAGATTCTCCGGCACCACCCCGATCCGGCGTTTCACCTCCAGAGAGGCGTGAGCGTCCGCGGTGTCCTGTCCTAAGATGCGGATGGATCCGCTGGACGGGGCCAGCAGCCCGGTCAGCATTTTGATGGTGGTGGATTTGCCTGCGCCATTCGGTCCGAGGAACCCGTAAAAGCCGCCGGCTTCCACTCGGAGATCCAAACCGTCGACCGCCGTAAGGTTGCCGAAACAACGTACCAGCTGAGAGGTCTCGATCGCGAGCGTCATGGATGATGTGGGAACGCGGACATGAGTTAAGGGCAACGTAAACAGAAGACGAGAGGGATGAGAATGGAAAACTGGACCCGGGTGAGCACGCCAACTGCAATCCGTGGTAAACGCTCCTCCCAGGATCGGAAACGGGCAGGGCCGGGCTTAGCCGCGAAAAGGCGCAAGAGACGCAAAAAAGACGGGGCTGCAGTTCTGTAGTGTGGGCCGTATCGGCCCATCCCCGTCCCACCTCTTCGAATCTGCGAGACTCCATTCTCACCCACTTTGAATCACACCCGTCGGACTCGAGCGCCAACGGCGCGGCCTCATCCCAGCCTGGGGCCAAAGCCCCAGGACAAAGTCGCAATAACACCTTAAGGGCTGAAGGCCCGCCCTATCCCCCGCGCTGAATGGATCGGGCTTTCAGCCCTCCAGCGTATCGATGGACGCTGTTCCTTGGGCGTTGCCCAAGGCTGGGATGGCATGGGCCTTTGGCCCGTCGGACTCCGGGTGCCATTAAAAGTGTGTTAGATCTGGATCCTTGGAGAAAGCCTGAATGGGTCGCTGCGTGAGAGCACCGCCCACTTCAGCGGCCGCGATGTCCCGACAGAAGTAGGTTATCGGAACAGGTTCCCTCTCCCATCCCCCGCCCGGATCGTCCGATACGGACGACACTACAGAAGATGGAAACCGCGCGAGGTCACGCCAGCTGCAGTTCTGTAGTGTGGGCCGTATCGGCCCATCCCCGTCCCACCTCTTCGAATCTGCGAGACTCCATTCTCACCCACTTTGA
>JAYTTC010000686.1:0-13803 GCA_043745255.1 Verrucomicrobiales bacterium | reverse complement strand
TTGCCGGAACTCGGCTCCTGCTCCGCCAAACATCCGCGTTTCCATGTATCGAAGGAGAGCGACTTCCAAGCGGGAGCGCTGGCACGATTGGCGAGCTTCGAGCCATGGCAATTTAGGCAGCCTGCGGTTTGAATGATCCCCCTGCCTTTCTCGAGGATAGCCGCGTCCGACGGAGGGTCGAGAGGCGCAGATTTACCCCCAGGACCGATCAGATAGCTCGCCAACTCCTTTGCCTCGGCTGAGGACAAACGAAAGTCGGGCATCCGAATCCAGCGGTAGTGCGCCGTCGGCTGACGCAGAAACTCCTCGAGTCGACCCTCAGGAAATTTCTCCGCCACAGAGCTGAGGGAAATCCGCTCGAGGTCCGCCTCTTTTGTATCTGGCGGCAAATGGCACGCGACGCAATGAAGTCGCTCAAAAAGCGGTTTAGTTTCCACCGTCGGACCCTCGGCGGGCGGAGGGGTGAGACTCTTCCAAGCGATGGGCTCAATCGGATCGACCTTTTCCTTCGTTTTCAGAGACGCCAGGTACGCCGCAGCCGCTCGAGCCTGTTCTGCTGCCTCGACGCCGTGAAAAAGCTTGGGCATGCGAGCCAATGGCCGCATCGCTTTCGGATTTTCAATCCAGCGTCGCATCCAATCGTAGCTTCGCCGACTTCCAATTCCCTCGAACGCGGGGGCATCCATTTGGAGTTCGGGCATCCCCTGGGCGAAATCTGGAGCGAGGTGACAACGAATACATCGGAGCTCGACGACCAGCTCGCGCGCCAGCCGCAAATCAAGCGACCCAGCGATCTCCTCCGAAGGCGGATGGAACAGTTGGCCGGAGGGGATGGGTCCAGGCAGGAAAGGTTTCTCGGCCCACTGCAGCCGAAATAACGCGTCGCCCTGAGCGGGACTTCGGAACGTCGCCTTGATCGGGTTGAGTCCCTTGCGCAGCCGGACAGGCTTGGAAAAGGGCGACACGAAATTCGTTCCCTCTGCGCTCAGCACATTGGTGCCGTTGATCTCGAGATCGAATTTGCCACTCACCTCCACTTGAAATAGAAAGTCCGACCGGAGGTCGGCATTGATATGCCCGGTCCACACCGAGCTGAAGGGACCCGCGGCCAGGAACGGGGTTGGCGAAGCCCCGGCTGCCACGAAAAGAGCGGGCAAACTGACCACGCATCGATCCCTCGCCCCAGCGCTTTCGAATTCCACCGCCAGCCCGGGCTCGCCCTTCACCGTCTCGGCGGCCGAGCTGGAGAGCGCCACGGAAACTGCCAGAAGGGCGGACATGAGCAGGGTCGTTGACGATGGAGTCCGACGGGCCAAATCGATGGCGCTCGCGGGCCAAACAGCGGTTCTCATTCTAGTTTGTGGATTTGCGATTTAAGATTGAAAGACAGGGATTTCGGAGGGTGCGGGAAGCCCACTCAGGGACAATGAATTCGAGGTTGTCATGCGGAGAGAGTCCATGAATCGCAGGTCAAAGCTAGCGGTGACGCAGGGAGAAAGCGCGGACTTTTACATTTCCTTAACACTTTTGTCCCGCAGCGCTCATACGGCCTTAACGAGCCGGAAGTCTATTGAATACAGAACGCGATGCACTGGACCGCAACCTTCGAAGCAACTCAAAACCAAGAGACCGCACTCAGCGGATACTCGGGCGGGGCGAGGACCGCCGTCCCGACTCGCAGCTCGGCGTGGGAACGCAGGCTGGCGGCGATCGTCTCGTGCAGCCCGTGCGGGTAGAGGGCTGCCACCTGCGAGTTCTGGCGCTCGTGCACGAACTCGTTCCAGAACATCACGTGAATGAGGTCCATCGTTTGGCGCTTCGATAGACCCGGACCGACGGAGAGTCAACGCTGGGGGAGGTTTCCCTTCTGTTCGCACCGATTTCGGCGCAGAGTCGCAGCACATCCAATTCCATGAAACTCGCAGGCAAGATTGCACTGGTGACCGGGGGGACAAAAGGAATCGGCGCATCCGCCGCAGTCGCGCTCGCACGCGATGGGGCCGATGTCGTGCTGAGCGCCCGGAGGGAAGACGCCGAGGCGCTCGCCACCCGAGGGCAGATCGAGGCGCTCGGACGGAGGTGCCACTTTATCGCTGCGGATTTCGCGAAACCCGCCGATGCGCTTCGAGTGGTGGAGGAGACTGTTCGGGAACTAGGCGCGATCGATGTACTGATCCACTCGGCCGGAGGGCCGGTGAACGGCGGACTCTTGGAACTTACTCCCGAGCAATGGCACGCGGCGTTCGACGTCCATGTGCATGCGGTGTTCTACCTCTGTCGTGCGGCCGTCCCCCATCTCCGAACTAGAAAGGAAGGAGCCATCGTCTTGATCTCGTCCACCGCGGGAATACGCGGAGTCGTGACCAATGTCGCCTATCAGGTGGCCAAGGGTGCCCTGCCTCAGTTCACTCGCGCTCTGGCGAGGGAATTTGCCAACGACAACCTGCGCATCAATTGCGTCGCACCAGGAGTGGTGCGAACCGCGTTCCACGCCACCATGAGCGATGCACAGCGCAAGCTGAACCTGGAACAGCGCATCCCACTCCATCGCGAAGGCACTCCGGACCAGGTCGCAAGCCTCATCGTGGAACTGGTAAAGAACGACTACATCACAGGCGAGACCTTCACCATCGACGGCGGGCTCACCATGCGCATCGCCTAATCCTAACAACTCATGAAATTCCTTACTCTCCTGGCAGCCCTCGGCATGGCGGGACATCTTGCGGCGGCAGACCAGGACGGCTTCGTGCCGCTGTTCAACGGCCATGATCTCTCAGGCTGGGTCAACGCTAACTGCGCGCCCGAGACCTGGAGTGTGAAAGACGGCAACATCCACTGCACTGGACACCCCACTGGCGCGATGCGAACCCTGCGCCAATACGAAAACTTTATTCTCGAAGTGGACTGGCGGCATCTCAGCAGCGGAGGTAACTCAGGAGTTTTTATCTGGGGAACGCCCATCGCGGCACCGGGAGTTCCTTTTCTCCGAGGCATTGAGGTGCAAGTGTTGGATCATGGATACAATAGCCCGGGAAAAAACGAGTGGTACACCACCCACGGCGATGTGTTTCCGATCCACGGCGCGAAGATGAAACCCTTCGGCAGACATAATGGGGATCGCAGTTTTCCTTCAGCCGAGCGCAGCAAGGGATTTCCCGAGTGGAACCACTACCGCATCACGGGATCCAATGGAGTGTTGCGTCTGGAAGTCAACGGCGCGGAGGTTTCCGGAGGCGAGGACTGCAACTACCGCAAAGGATATCTAGCTTTGGAATCGGAAGGCGCACCGGTGGAGTTTCGGAATATCCGAATCAAGGAACTCCCCTCCACCGGAGCCGATCCTGAGGTCACCGCGCCTTTAGAACAAGGGTGGAAACCCTTGTTCACCGGACTCGACCTGCGGGGTTGGCGCACCAACACAGGCACAGCAAATCGCTGGTCGAGTGAAGGGGAACATCTCACTCTGCGCGGAGGAACTGCGGATCACAGGGAAACTCTCTGGACTGAGGCGGAATTTGGGAAAGCCGAATTCGTCATCGATTGTCGTCTGACCCGAGGAAACACCTCGACACCAATCGTGCTGGTCCGCGGCAAAGAGGGCAAAGGAATCGAATTGCCGCTCCTTGGCACGAATTCCGAGCACTCCCAGCGTTTCGTAATTCGGGTCAGCGCCCAGGACGCGGTGGTGACTGTCGATGGAAAAGAAACCGGCCGCGTGGCTCTTCCATTGGGAACTCCGGAACGCGGAGCTTTCGGTTTTTCCGATGGTGGCGCGGGGGTTGAATTCATGAACCTTTATGTGCGGAAACTCTGAGTCTCAAATTAGAGTGAGGCACGACTGGGTTCGGATCTATCGGCCTGCGACGGTCTTGATCCAAGTATAGGCCATGAGCGACGCGCCGGCAGGGCTGGGATGCACTCCATCCTTGGCCCAATGGTCGGCAGGCGCATGCTTCAGGGCCTGGTCGAACATCAGTTGGAATGGGACGAAAGTGGCCTTGTAGGTTTCAGCGATCCGACGCGAGGCAGCACGATACTTGTCGAATTCCGGAAACCACTTGTCGTTCACAGCACCGCAACGGAGCACGAAGGGCTCACAAATCACCAACGCCACGCCAGGGAGTTTTTCCAGGGTCCGCTCTACCAACGCACGATAGTCCTTCTCGTAGATCTCCACCGTCCCTTTGTATCCGCCATTCAACGTATGCCAAAAATCATTCACTCCGATGAGGATGCTCAGGACGTTCGGAGCGAGTTTCAGACAATCCTCGTCCCAACACTCTGCCAGCTGAAAAACCTTGTGACCACTAATCCCCCGATTGAACACCCGAAGACCCTCACCGGGATGATCAAGCAGAAGCTCCACGCCGGCCAGCCAAGCATATCCGCCGCCCAGGGCGACTTGGTCATTGGAGACCCCGGCTTTCTCACGACCGCGTCCGGCGTCCGTGATCGAGTCTCCCTGAAAAAGGATGACCTGGTTTTTGGAGATCCTGGGTCTGGCGGAGACCAGCTTCCTCTCCGCCTCCACCACGGGCGTGGTTTTCTTGGTGGCAGCGAGCGCGGCAGAAGTCGTCATCGCAGCACCGGAAATCATGAGAAACTCGCGTCGAGAGCACCCGCCTGAATCTAGCATGGAGTCGTTCATGGCGTTTTTGTAGGCGATGCCAGGCCCGGAGGGAAGCAGAACCGCTGGAGTGTGACGAAAAGCCCGGGAGAACCGTCCGCATTCCCTGTCTTCCAATCTAAAATAAGGACTGGTGTTTGCGAAGGGAACTGGAAGCATTGGAAACCGCCGCCACTTATATGAAAATCGATTCCCTCCGAAACGGAGTTATGTCGTTACTGACACTGGTCTGCGCTGGCGTGTTTGCACCTCAACTGCCCGCAGCTGACTTTGGCCTCTTTGCAAACCACAGTGACATCGGAGCGACTAAACGCGTCGGCTCTGTTGAATACGACGCCGCCCACCAAGCCTACACCCTCGCCGGAAGCGGCGGAAATATGTGGTTCACCAATGACGCCTTCCAGTTCGTTTGGAAGAAAGTCTCGGGAGATATGACGCTCGCTGCGGACATCACGTTTGAGGGAAAGGGGGGGGATCCGCATCGCAAGGCGTGCCTGCTCGTCCGCCAAAGTCTCGATACCGATTCAGCCTACGCCGACGCTGCGGTGCACGGCGATGGCCTCACCTCGCTGCAGTACCGTGCGGTGAAGAATGAGCGCACTTACGAAATCCAGTCGGGTGTCCCCGGGCCGAAACGATTACGCATCGAGAAACGTGGCCGCTATGTGTCCATGTCTATCGCGGGCGAGGGCGAGGCCCTGCGCCCGGCCGGCGGTTCCTTCCGCCTCGACCTCACCGAACCGTTCTACATCGGCCTCGGCGTCTGTGCGCACAATAACGAGGCGTTGGAGAAGGCGGTGTTCACGAATGTGGAACTGACCTCGGGCCTGTCCTCCCCGGACAAACCCAGACTCATCAGCACCCTGGAAACCGTGCCACTCGCATCAAAAGACCGTCGCGTGGTCTGGACCACCACCCATCTGATCGAGGCGCCCAACTGGTCACGCGACAGCAAATCGCTCCTCTTCAATAGTCGGGGACATCTGCATCGCATCGCGGTGGCAGGGGGAGAGCCGCAGACCATCGACACCGGGTTCGCTATCCGCTGCAACAACGATCACGGGATTTCGCCCGACGGCACCACCCTGGTCATCAGCGACCAATCGCAAGGCGACCACAAGTCACGTATCTATACGCTGCCGATCTCGGGAGGCACGCCAAAGCTCATCACCCAGACCGCTCCCTCGTACTGGCATGGCTGGTCGCCGGATGGCGGCACGCTGGCGTACTGCGCCGAGCGAAACGGCGAGTTCGACGTCTATACCACTCCAGTTGGCGGAGGCGCGGAGACCCGCCTCACCACCGCCAAAGGACTGGATGACGGCCCGGACTACACTGCCGATGGTCAGTGGATTTACTTCAACTCCGACCGCACTGGAATGATGCAGGTCTGGCGGATGCGCGCGGACGGATCCGCTCAAGAACAGGTGATCAATGATGAGTTCAATAACTGGTTCCCGCACCCGTCTCCGGATGGCAAATGGCTCGTCTTTCTTTCTTACGAGAAGGACGTGAAAGGGCATCCCGAAAACAAGGACGTGAGCCTGCGAGTCATGCCGCTCGCTGGCGGGAAGATAGAGGTGCTTGCCAAACTTTTTGGCGGTCAAGGCACTCTAAATGTTGCGTCCTGGTCCCCCGACAGCCGGCGCGTCGCCTTTGTCAGCTACCAGTTTATCCCTTGATTCATTTCGTTCACGTTCAACCCTTCGTCCTTCCAACTTCGACACCATGAACCGCTTCACTGGAATCGCACTTTGCTTATTGCCGATGGCGATGATTGTCTTTGCCCAAGACACACCCAAGCCCACGGCGTCTGCGATTCTACCCAGTCTTCCCGCAGCCCTGGGCGTACCGCAGCCAGGACCCACGAACGACGCGCCCTACGCACCACAGCCGATCCTGCAGGGCGGAGTAGTGATTGCGCTCTATCCACCCGGCTCACCCTTCCTCAAAGCCGACCGTGTTCACGAGTCCGAGCAGTACAACATGAGCAAAGCGGCTCCCGGTCGGATCAGCAGCATTGTGAACATCCACAATCCCTCCATCGAGGTGCATAGAGCGGAAGGCGGAATCAACACAGGGACGGCTCTCATCCTGGTGGCGGGCGGCGGGCACAACACCTTGAACGTTGGCACTGAGGGTTCGGACTTTGTTCCTTATTTTTTCAACTACGGCGTGAACACGGTCCTCTTGAGGAATCGTTTGCGGCGGGACGGCTATGATCCCAAAACCGACGCCGTGAATGACGCGCTACAATCCATTCGACTCGTGCGGGCTCACGCCAAGGAGTGGAGCATCGATCCGAACAGGATCGGGATTATGGGGTTTTCAGCCGGAGCGGAGCTGGCGGCACCGGCCGCTATCTTTTTTGATGACTTCGACAAGACCAACAACGCGGTGACCGACCCGCTGGCCGGAGTGTCCTCGCGACCGGACTTCGTGGGGATCGTGTATCCTGGGCCCACTCCCTTCGCGCGCGGAGGGAGTTCTGCGATCCCACGCAACACCCCGCCCTCATTCATCACCTGCGCCGGTTCGGGCGATCGCGGGCACGCGATTTGGGCAAACGACTATTTTACCGCCATGCTAAACGCGGGAATCCCGAACCTGGAGATGCACATTTACGGAAACGGCCGGCATCCTGGCGACGCGTTGAGCGATGGGAGTCGCATGAGCGGTGGGCTTACCCACCGCAATGGCATTCCGTTTGGAACCTGGCAGGACCGCTACATGGACTGGTTCCGCGATCTCGGGTTCCTGCAAAAGCCCGGTCTGGAGACCAAAGCGGCGAAGGACATCTCTGGATTCCTAAGCGAGCCGCAGCGGGGTTCTGGACGCCGGCCGAACGCGCCGGGTGCAGGCAATCAAAATCCCGAACGCACTACGACCAACGCGGCGAATACCGGAAGTGCTCCCAACACTCCGTTGAAAAACTAGAAGAATTCGAGAAAATACGAACACAGAGCATGCCATCCCCTTCCAACCATCCGCGCGATCCATTGCATGGAATCACTCTCGAAAGCATCGTTATTCAACTCGTGCAGCGCCACGGCTGGAGTGAGATGGGTCGGCGCATTCCGGTCCGGTGTTTCCAATTCAATCCGACGGTGAAGTCCAGTCTGACCTTCCTCCGTAAGACACCCTGGGCACGCGAGCGATTGGAAGGCTGGTTTCTCGCGGAGCTCCCCGTGAAATGAGGCGCGGAGCGGATTAAGAGAGCCTGTCAGCCATGTCCAGCCTCTTGAGGAGTTCGCTCAGCGGTGGGTCGAGTGGACGGTTTTGGATTCGCCGTTGATACGCACTTTTACCTCTCGACTGTTGAAAGAGTCGATACGGTAATCGCTCACTTTCCCGTCCTTCCACTCGATATCGACCGTAAACCCTCCTCGAGCCTTCAAGCCCTTCACCGAGCCATTCGACCATGGCTTGGGCAATGCCGGAAGGAGCTCGATTTCACCCGCATGCGACTGTAGCAGCATCTCGGCAATCCCCGTCGCGCCCGAGGTATTTCCGTCGATGGCGAAGATATTTTCCACCGCGCCAGCGATTCCTCCGCGAGAGTAGGTCATCAGATTCATGTCGCTGTCCTCGAGAATGAGATTGTGCAGATTTTTGTAAGCCGCCACTCCGTCACCTAAACGCGCGAAATAGCAAACCGAGTTGCCCGCGCTCCATTCCACATCCTCCCAGTCCTTGCGCTGCATCCGGAGCTGTAAGGATTTTGCTGCCGCCCGAGCCAGCTCCGGTGTGCCTCGCAAAGTAATCTGAGCCAAGGGCACCAAACCGACTAGA
Organism: Verrucomicrobiales bacterium; assembly: GCA_043745255.1. Taxonomy (GTDB): domain Bacteria; phylum Verrucomicrobiota; class Verrucomicrobiia; order Limisphaerales; family UBA11320; genus UBA11320. Next base: position 5,384 of record JAYTTC010000686.1, on the reverse strand, counting down.
TGGCTGGTGTGTCGATGATTGGTGTCTCCCCCATCATCTTCGTGCAGCCACTCCTGCAGTTGGCCGTTGCGGCCGATTTTGTAGGGCGACAGCTTCGCTCGCGCCGCCTCCAGCCTCGACCGGAAATCTGCATCGACGCCGAGCGTCCGACTCGCCTCAATGCAGTCACTGAAGAGTTCATACACCAAGGCTCGATCATGAGTTGAGCCAGGCCCCGTCTCGCCCCCTCGTTCAGGAGACACCGACGGGCCAGTCATCAGGTAGCCGTTGCCGGGATCGAGATAAAGGTAATCGAGAAAAAACTCAGCCGCCCCCTTGAGCACGGGATAACCCTGGTTCGCAAGAAACCCACGGTCGCCGGTAAACAAGTAGTGCTCCCACAAATGGGTGGAGATCCAGGCGCCACCGACCACGTGCAGTCCCCATCCCCCGCTCCACCCTGGTGCGGTGAAGCCCCAGGGATTGGTGAACACATGACACACCCAGCCGCGTTCGATGCCGTAAACAGTGCGGGCGGTGCGTCGTCCCGGCGCTTGTAGCGACTCGACAAAACGGAACAACGGGTGACCGCACTCGCTAAGGTTGCCGACTTCGGTAAGCCAGTAGTTTTGCTCCGTGTTGATGTCGAGGTGATAGTCGCAGGTCCAGCCCATCTCGGCCGCCAGTCCGTCATTCCAAATCCCCTGTAGATGGAGCGGCAAAGGCGAGTCCTCTCTCGACCCGGCGATGACCAGGTAACGCCCATACTGAAAGAACAAGGCGTCAAGTTGCGGATCAGAGCTTCCGTCTCGAAGCTTCTTCATCCGCTGGTCCGTCGGCTGAGCCACAGCCTCCGCGCTCCCGAGATCCAACTGCACTCGACGGAACAAACGCTGGTGGTCCGCAATGTGGCCGGCTCGCAGCCTCTCCCACTCTTTTCGGTGCGCCGCAGCAAGTTGGCGCTCACACAATCCAATCGGTTCGCGTCCTTGAAAATCGGTATTCAGCGCGATGAAAACCGTCGCCGCATTGGCTCCAGTCAAGTGCAGAGCGTCGCCATTCGCTATCAACGAGCCCCCTTCTGGAACCACCCGAACCAGGGCCTGAAATGCCACCCCAGTTTTGCCGTCGCTGTGCTTCGACTCAAAGGCACGGCCGCTGACCGCAAGCGTGGCAGAATCCTGAGCGTTCACGCTCCAGGGAAACCGCCCGCCACGATAGCGCAGCGTGAACCCGATAGCTCCCGGTCGATCCGCGCTCAAGCGAATGGCAATGACTCCATCCGGATGACTGGCCAGAACCTCACGTCGAAAGTGGACGCCATCGGCGCTGAACATCACCCTCACCGCGCCCTCATCCAGATCGAGCTCCCGAAGGTAGTCGCGAATTTCTCCGTCCGTGCCGCTTTGCTTCAGCAGCAAATCACCTGCGGGTAGGCAAGTGCCATAGTTCAGTTCCCGACCTAGAATCTTATCGATGAGCGGACGCGACTCGGCGTATTTCCCAATCTTGAAGAGCTCCCGGATTTTGAAGAACGCCTCGCGTGCCGCGGGTCGCTCATGTTGATCGCTTGGCTCGCCGGACCAGAACGTGGATTCGTTCAGCGCGATCCGTTCCTCCGTTACGCCACCGAACACCATCGCTCCGAGACGGCCATTTCCCACCGGCAATGACTCGAGCCACCGTACCGCCGGCTGGCGATACCACAGAGTCAGGGGGTGATCGGAAGCAGCGGTCGAAGCCACAAACGCGGAGGAAATCGACAGAAAAAGGGCGAGAGCTATGGATCGCATGATACCAGGGATGTGTTTCGTATCGGCAGTTTTCCCTCTTTTCTCGGATCCGTTCAATCACTACCTCTGTCGTCGATGCCCGCCACAGCGGACCGCGTTTGAGGTGGCGTGCGCACCTGAGCAAACGAGGCCCCAAAATCACGACAACAATCTGAGGAGCGATTCCAATCCGGTGCAAATAAAAGTGGGTGAGATCTGGATCCTTGGAGAAAGCCTGAATGGGTCGCTGCGCGAGAGCGCCGCCCACTTCAGCGGCCGCGATGTCCCGACAAAAGTAGGTTCTCGGAACCTGTTCCCTCTCCCCTCCGCGTCCTCCGCGCACTCCGCGGTAAACGCTCCTCCCAGGATCGGAAATGGGCAGGGCCGGGCTTAGCCGCGAAAAGGCGCAAGAGACGCAAAAAAGACGGGGCTCTGAACGACGCCACAGAAGCCGGACTGTAGTTCTGTAGTGTGGGCCGTATCGGCCCATCCCCGTCCGGATCGTCCGATACGGACGACACTACAGAAGACGGACTGTAGTTCTGTAGTGTGGGCCGTATCGGCCCATCCCCGTCCCACCTCTTCGACTATGCGAGACTCCATTCTCACCCACTTTGAATCACACCCATTCCAGTCCCCTCTCGCGGGAGATCATTGCAACTCAGTCCGGCGTCCGCTACCCATCACGCGTGTCCAATCAGACTCGGCTGATCCGTCACCGCTGGCGCAGTCTAGGGCTGCTCACCGCCCTGCTCAGCGCCGCATCCTTCACGTTTGCACAGGAGAACTAGCCTCAGTTGAAGCAGACGGCTTGCTCTACTTGGCGGCAGGCTATGTGGGCGACAAACAGACTCCCAATAAGCCGGTGTATGTTGTGCGCCCCGGTGGGGAAGGCGACCTGACTCTGCCCGAGGGCACCAACGAGAGCCGCTCCATCGCGTGGATGCAGCCCAATGCCTCGTCTTACAACCCCTCCCCCTTGGTCTATCAAGGACGGCTCTATGTCCTTTGGGATTTCGGCTTCCTCAGTTGCCGCGATGCCCGAACCAGCAAGGAGCTTTATGAGAAGCAGCGTCTCAAGTCGGAGGGTACCGCCGGATTCACCGCGTCTCCCTGGGCGTACCGAGGTCGCGTCTTTTGCCTGAGCGAAGACGGAGATACGTATGTGGTGATGGCAGGCGACACCTATAAGTCGGAACGGATCAATTCCCTCGGAGAGATGTGTATGGCCACGCCAGCGATCCTCGGCGATCGACTCATACTCCGCACTCTCTCGCATGTTTATTGTGTGAAAGAGCGGGCCCCATAACGCCCGCTTCTGTCACACCCCGGCAAGGGGCGCGTCGGCATCGCCGAAGTGGTTGAGCTTCACGCCCATCTTGTCCATCAGGGAGAGATACAGGCTGCAGACCTTGCGATCTTCATCCGCCTTTCCGACATAGCTGAGCACGCGCCCCGTCTTCAAAGCTCCGCCCAGGCCACCGGCAGTCAGGATCGGAATCCGGGTGCTGTCGTGTCGGTTGCCGGACCACATGTTTGAAAGCAGCATCAGGCAGGAGTTGTCGAGCACAGTTCGCTCGCCTTCCGGCATGGCATCCAGACGTCCGGCGAGATAGGCGAGCTGACTACAGTAAAATCGAGTGATACGTTCGAAGTCGTCTGAGAGATCTTCGTGGGACGCGGGATGATGCGCTTTGCGCACATCGAGGAACGGATAGAACAGGCCGGACAGATCGCGGCAAAGCAACAGCGAGACGACACGCGTCTTGTCGGTCTGGAAGGCCAGCGCGGTGATGTCGCACATGAGCCGCATGTGCTCACGGATGTCCTCGGGCAGGCCGTTGTCCGGTCGCTTCATCATCACGACAGGAACTCCCCTCGCCTTGGCGTTGCCGGTGGCCTTGTCCTGGTCGACGCGCATCCGGTCGATGCGCTTCTCCACCTCGCGCACACTGGTGAGATATTCCTCGAGCTTGGCCTTGTCGTTCGAACTGATCTTTCGTCCCAGGCTGGCAGCCTCGTCCCTCACTCGATCCAAGATGCTCTGGTTTCGCCGACTGCCACGGTTCTCAAACAAACTGTCGAAAGCCAGCGATGGATAGACCTCCATCGGCACAGGCGAATCAGCACTCTGCCACGAGATGTGCGAACTGTAGGCCATCGAAAAATTCGTCTCGTGGTAGCCGGTGATCGGCTGCTCGCAGCCGAGAACCATGCTGGGCTGGATGGAGTCCTGCCCAATTTGATTGGCCAGCACCTGATCCATGCTGATCCCGCCCCGGAGCACCGCGCCCTTCATCAACGGCATGCCCGAGAGCAAATTGCCGGTCTGGCCGGGATGGATGCCCACCCCGACGGCAAAGCGATTGAAAAGGCCATCGATGAAATTCATCTTGGTCTTCAGCGATTCCATCGGCTGAAGGCTCTTGCTCAGTTCCATGCCCGCACCCGCTCCCTTGGCCCACCAGTGATTGCCGTTGACCCCATTGCCCCAGAAAAGCGCAGCGAATCGCTTCGGCGCTGCCACCGCCGCATCGCCCTTCACCGACTCCGCGCCCCAAACTGAGATCGATTCCATCCACGGCAGGGCCATGGTGACGCCGACGCCACGGAGAAAGGTTCGGCGAGAGAGCCGGAAGCGACGGGCTTCAGTGGAATTCTCGTTGAGATCGCGCATGGTGTCTTATTGTGTTGCGAGGTCGACGGAACCTCTTTTGTTCAGGAACTGCGGACTGGTGACGATGCTTTCCACCAGACTGCCGAATCGCTGGCCATTGGCCGCGAGCCTAGTCCGCATCTCCCGCACCGTCAGGTCATCGGACAGAATGAGGCTCCGCCCCAGAGCGTAAGCCAGCAGCTTGCGGCAGAGAGTGTCGAGAAAGTCTTCCTGGCGATGCTCCTGGATGTACGAGCGCAGGCCCTCAAGCCCGGATCCCTCGCTCCCTCCCTGAAACGCTGCACGCGTGTCCACAGGCCGGCCCCCAAGGTCCAGAGTGCGGAGCTCCCCCACTGGACCGAAGCCTTCGAAAACCAAGCCGAGCGAGTCGAATCGCTGATGGCAGGAAGCGCAGCTCGCATCGGCTCGGTGTCGAGCCAGCGTCTCACGCAAGGTGAACTCGCCCAACTTGGCTTCATCAGCGGGCAGCGCCGGAACGGTGGCCGGAGGAGGGGGAATGCGTTCACCGAGAACCCGGCGCGCTACCCAGTAACCACGCTTCACCGGACTGGTCCTCAGCCCGGGCGAATTGGCCGTCAGAAAAACCGACATCGGCAGCAACCCGCCACGCCCCAAACGCAGGACATCATCGACCCGCACCCATTGGTTGGACGCCATCGGCGGAATCACAACCCCGTAATGCTTCGCCAGCGTCGGATTTACGAAAGTGTAGTCGGCATTGAGGAACTCCATGACTGGCCGGTTCTCCCGAACCACATTGAGGATGAAATGAACCGGCTCCTCAAACATCGCCTGTCGCAGCGCATCGTTGAAGGTTGGGAAACGCTCGCGATCCACCGCGTTGTGTTCCTCGAAGCGACGAAAATCCAGCCAATGTCCACCAAACTCCACGGCCAGTCGGCGAACTCGCTCATCCTGCAACATCCGCCGGGATTGCGCGGCGATCACTTCCGGGC
>JAYTTC010000685.1:0-13866 GCA_043745255.1 Verrucomicrobiales bacterium | reverse complement strand
AACGGCAAGGAGGTAGGTGTTGCTTCCCTGCGTCCAAGACGCGGTGCTCATCTTGCTGATTCGGTCGAACTTGGGCATCGGCCCCGCAGGGGCGCCGTTGAGCTCGGAGGCCTTGGCGATGAAGAGGTATGCCGTTCCCTGGGTTCGCGAATCAAAACAGACCAGCGAAACACGCTGATCATGCCATCGCATGACGGCGCAGCCAAGCGGCTGCAACCCTGTGAGGCCGGGAGCGAGGGTCCAATCCGAGTGGCCCTCATGCTCGCGAAGGTGGTCGCGGATTTGTGCGAGATTGCCGCTGAGCATCTCCATCCGATACTCCCGGAGCGCGGTCCGAACCATTTTGTCGCGATAGCTTGCGTACTCGCGGTTCTGCCGAACATCAAACCAGAGGGCCAGGCTCAGCAGAAGGAGGACCACGGCTGCAGTGGCGGTAACTCCCTGTCGCCACCGACAAACACGCACCATGCGACGTCGCGTTTCCTCCGACACCAGAATTTCTTGGCCGAGTCCCACCGGAAGCGGAATCTCCCGGAGCTGGGTGCGGATCGCCAACTGGGTGCGCAGATGATGCTGGAGCCAGGCCCCAACCTCAGAGTCTGTGGATGCGAATTCTAGAGCGACCCGCACTTCCGGCTCCGAGTCATCCAGCGTCCCAGGACGGTAGGCCAGAAGGAGTCGTTTGACGCTCTCAGCGTTCATCGAACCTCCTCCCGTCGACGATCCGTGTCGGTTCTGCCCCGTGTGAGTTGTTTGTGCATTTGCAAGATGCCGCGGGAGATTCTGGATTTCACCGTGCCGATAGGAATTTCTAACACTTCGGCGATCGCCTGATACGAATAGTCCTCCAGGTAGAACAGAGCCACGGGGGCGCGAAAGACTTCCCCCAGAGCTTGCACGGCCATGAGCACCGTCTGCGAGTCCAACAAACTCGCCGGCTCGGGGAGCGAGGGAGGCAGCGGATCGTTGGCCTCGTCCAGCTCCGTATGAGGAAAGCGGATCTCTCGACGCTCCTTCGCTAAGAATTGACGGTGTAAAGTGGTGAAGAGCCATGCCTTCGCTTTGGAGCCGTCCCGAAGCTGCCCGCCCTTGGTGGCCCAAAGATAAAAGGTCTGCTGCACCAGATCGCGCGCTACAGCTTCCGAACGCGCGAGGCTGAGGGCGAACCGGTACAGTGCCGGGTAATAGTCACCCACAAGCTGCTCAAAATCGGGTGCACCCATCTGGTTTGATCTAACGCGTACGATGCACGAAGAGTCAAAAGGTTCCGGACTTTTTATGCCGGTCGTTAGCGCCATGCGAGTTGCGAAGCCCACCCTGCTAAAAGGCCGCCGTGGGGTCACAGTTCGATTTCCCGCTTTCGTTCTGAGGCATGCTGTGGCAGATGTTCCATGTGCGTGCGAACCTGTCATTTCGAGAGTGGCGCGCTTGTTTCTTGCAAAGGCCCGCCCGAGGACTGGCTTCCGCCTTCACTCTGATCGAGCTTCTGGTGGTCATAGCGGTCCTCGGGATTCTGGCCGCGATTCTGTTCCCTGTTCTAGGACACGCGAAGCAGGCCCCCCAACGGATCCTGTGTGCCAGCAACCTGCGGCAGCTGTTGATGGGTTGGCAGATGTTCGCCGGAGACAACGAGGATCGTCTTGCGGCCAACGGCGGAGGCGATCGCACCAAGCAAACCGTCATCTCCCGAAATGGATCCAACTGGGTCAACAACGTGATGACCTGGGAGCTCAACACCGACAATACCAATCAGGCGTTCATCACTCGGGCGGCGCTGACACCCTACACCACCGAAGCGCCGAAGTTGTATCGATGTCCGAGCGATCGGGCTCTGAGCAACGTTCAGAGGCATGCTGGATGGCGGGAACGTGTGCGGAGCTACTCCATGAACGGGATGGTGGGGGACGCCGGCGAAAGTCTCCGGCAGGGGGTGAATGTCAACAACCCCGAGTATGTTCAATTTCTGACTTTAGGCAGCATCCCAAAGCCGGCGTCGATTTTCGTCTTCCTGGAAGAACACCCCGACAGCCTCAACGACGGCTACTTCCTGAATCGTCCCGACGATTCAGAATGGACCGATCTTCCCGCCTCCACCCATGAAGGGGCAGGGGTACTGTCTTTTGCTGACGGACACGTCGAGATACATGCCTGGGTGAATCGGCAAACCAAGCGGCCTGCAGAGCCCGACGGGGCGGCACTGCCGTTGGTTCTCGCACCGGGTGAGCGGAGTGATTTCGATTGGCTTGGTGAGCACACGAGCATCGAACGTTGACCTGCCTAGCTCTGCGCGGTCCGCCTCGAGATTGGAAGGTGTTCCTAAATTTCGTTTTCCCGCCGGGAACAAATCCTCGATTCGTTCCTCTCAAGGACAGGAACGGCAACACCTGTAACCTTTCATTTGATTATGCACACTCCACTCGTTCATCAAATTCGCAGTGTTCTTTTCGCTATTGGGGCACTGGCCGCTGTCTCACTTCAAGCGGCCACAACTCTCGTCACTTTCCAAAACTTCACTTTTACCCCCAAGGCCATCACCATTCGCGTGGGCGACACCGTGACCTGGACCAATGCTGGAGGCATCCACACCGTCACCGGCGACGGAGCCGATCCGTTCTGCGGGACCGCGAGTGTGCCGATCGCGTGTTCGCACACCTTCACCGCCGTGGGGACCTTCCCCTATCATTGTGTTCCTCATCAGGCCTTTGGAATGGTGGGCAGCGTCACGGTTCTCGAAACATCGAATGCCGCACCCACCATCACCCTCGCGACGCCAGGGAACGGAGCGGTATACGCGCCACCGGCAGACGTCACCCTCACCGCCACTGCGGCGGACAGCGACGGAAAGGTGGCGCAGGTCGTTTTCTATCTGGGGACCGACATCGTGGGCACACTGACCAACGCCCCTTACCGCCTCACGATCACCCATCTCAGTCCTGGAAATTACACCGTCAGGGCTAAGGTGACGGATGATTTGAAAGCCGAGACGACTTCAGCGACCGCAGTCTTCACTGTCGCGCCTCGCGCGCTGTATCAGCAGGTCAACCTCGTCTCTGACATCCCGAATTTGGCACTGCATACCGATACCAATCTGCTGAATCCGTGGGCCATCGCAACCAGTCCGACCGGGCCGTTTTGGATCGCGGACAACCACACCGGACTCTCCACTCTGTACAACACAGCAGGGGATCTGCAGGCCTTGGTGGTCACCATTCCTCCGTCCACTGGAGGCACTCTTCCCTCCGCACCGACGGGGATGGTGTTTAACAACACCCCCGATTTCAATGTCTCCGCGGGGGCACCGGCGCTCTTCGTTTTCTCCACTGAGGACGGAACCATTGCTGCATGGAATGCAGGGACGAGTGCAGTTCTGAAAGTGGACTCTTCCGCCTCTGGCGCGATCTACAAAGGGCTCGCTTCGGGTGCGCACGATGGGAAGAACTATCTCTACGCAACCGACTTTCACAACAGCAAGGTGGACGTCTTCGACGCCAATTTCGCTCCTGTTACGCTGGGTGGCGCGTTTGCCGATCCCAGTTTGCCAGTCGGTTTCGCTCCCTTTGGAGTGCAGAATGTCGGAGGGAACCTCTTTGTAACGTATGCCAGGCAGGATGCGGACGGTGAGGATGACGTCCCTAGCCCGGGCAGCGGGTTTGTGAACGTATTCGGTACGGATGGTGTGCTCCAGCGACGCTTTGCTTCAAATGGTGCATTGGACTCTCCCTGGGGAGTTGCCGTCGCGCCTGATGGCTTTGGCCAGCTCAGCCGCTCCCTGCTCATCGGAAACTTCGGCGATGGAGTCATCAACGCATTCGATCCTGACACTGGCGTCTGGCTCAACTCGATCAACGATGCCTCCGGAAAACCGATCCAGATCGTGGGGCTGTGGGGGCTCAAGTTCGGCAATGGCGGTCGCGGGGGCGTCAGCAGCACGCTGTATTTCGCTGCGGGCATTGCCGGCAACGGCGGTATCGAGGATCACGGTTTGTTCGGAAGCATCAATCCCCTCGCGCCGCTTCAGATCACTGCCACGTCATCGAGTGCTGCTCGCCTGGATTTAAGCTGGCTTGGCGGAAGCGGACCGTTCCTCGTCCAGAGGAAGCTGCAGGTGACGAATGCCACCTGGACGGACGTCATCACGACCTCCGACACGACTGCGAGCATCTCTCTCGATGGAGCTGCAGGATTCATCCGAGTGGTCGATAACGCGACCCCGGCTGCCTTGCGCTGAAGGTTCCCTCCAGGGGCACACTCAGGAAGGAGAGCACGCGAGCTGCAGTTCTGTAGCGTGGGCCGTATCGGCCCATTCCTGCCGTATCGTCGGATTCCGAAGACGCTACAGAAGCCGGATTGTAGTGAACGCTTACCGAAAGAGCTTGGGTGCGAACTCCGTCAGGTAGCGTCGCCAGACTGGCCAGGAGTGATCGCCTTCCGTCACCCGGTAGTCGAAGTGAACTCCTTTTTCCTTTAGCAACGCCGTGAATTCTCCATTGCGATCGAAGAGGAAATCTTTCTTTCCGCACGCGATCCAAAACAGTCTCAAGTCGCGGTTCACCGAGTCGGAATGATCCAGCGCCACCGCCACGCTGTTTGTGGGTGGCGGAGCGGAACTGAAAGCTCCAATCCATGCAAACCGATCGTGATGGTTCAGCGCCACCGTCAGCGCGTGATGCCCTCCCATCGACAATCCCGCGAAAGCGCGAGATCGAGGCTTGGCTGACACTTTGTAGTTTCGCTCCACCAGCGGCATCACGTCCTCGATGAGCTCGCGACAAAAGGCCGCGCTGTTCGCGGGTCCATACTCAGCGAAGCCAGTCGCGCTAGGGGGGATCGCGTGCGCATCCGGCATCACGATGATCATCGGCACGGCCTTCTTGCTGGCAATCAGCGAGTCCATGATCCAATGCGCCTTGCCATGCGCGGTCCAGGTTCCCTCGTTGTCGCTGTAGCCGTGGGCGAGATAGAGGACCGGCAGTCGTCCCGCGGATTCCGCCCGTGGAGGGGTGTAAACGAATACGCGACGCCACTTGTCGAGCGCCTTGGACTTGTAGGTGTGCTCATGGATCGTGCCATGAGGAATGTCCTGTAGATCCCAGGGCGCGAGCGGCGAGGCGGGGATGTGCAGGATGCTCACCCCGGGCCAGCGCTGCGGTTTAACCTCTGAGTTCTGCGGGTCGATGACATTCAAACCATCGACGATAAAGTGATACTCGTGCACCCCTGCCGGAACCGAGGGCACGGTTGCAGACCAAAGTCCATTCGTGTCCTTGGTTAGCACGGTCTCCGGACCGAACTGTCCGCTCACTTTCACCTCGGTCGCCTTGGGCGCTTGCAGACGGAAGGTTACTCCTCCGCCGGGCAGGACTTCCGGGGATACGATTGGGCCCTTCGAGGGGGATGCTTTCGCAGGCTTCTCGGTTGAGGGTTTCGTGCTTTGAGAAAACGCGACTGCTGCCGACGCAAGGAGAGTCACTGCGGTGATGAGAAGAGTTTGGGTGCGCATGAGATGGAGTTAACTACGTTGAGGGCGGCCGAATGTCGACCGTCAAAACGCACACTCACTCAAACGTCTCCCAATCGGCCGGTCGAATCGCCAAATCGTTCGAGCCCCTGCACTCCCATTCGATCCGCCAGGCTGAGGAAGAGATTGCTCATGGGTTTCGATCCGTGTCTGACATAGCGGCCGCGGGTGAGGGTGCCACCTCCGCCGCCGGCCAGGATGAGCGGCAGATTGGAATGGGTATGGCGGTTCCCGTCCGCGTTTCCGCTCCCATACAGAATCATGGAATTGTGGAGCAATGAGTTCCCATCGACATCTTTGGTGGATTCGAGCTTCTGGAGAAACTTGGAGAACTGGGTGGCGTACCAGCCATCGATCACGGAGAGCTTCTCGATCTTCTCCTCATTGTTGAAGTGATGGGAAAGGTCGTGATGGCCTTCGGCAATCCCGCCTTCAGGGAGGGATCGGTTGTCGCCGTCATGACCCAGCAAGAGTGTGGCAACGCGGGTGGAATCGGTCTGAAACGCGAGCAGCAGCAAGTCGTACATGACCTGAGCGTACTGCGAGCGGTCCTGGGGAACTCCTGTAGGTGTTTCACCGCCGGGATCCTTGCCGGGTCCGAATCGCTCCGCTTTTTGGATGCTGGTCTCGATCTCACGAATACCAGTCAGATACTGGTCCAACTTCTCGCGATCGCGAGCATTGAGCCGTTGATTCATTCCGCGTGCCTCGCTCATCACGAAATCGAGAACCGACCGTTGTTCCTGTTGACGACGTTTCATGTTCCCCGCGCGCTCGCCCGCTGGCCCGCTGCCGAAGAGGCGTTCGAAGGCCAGGCGAGGATTGGACTCCGCCGCCACCGGAGTGGTGGCCGAGCTCCACGAGAGATTGAACTGGTAGGCGCAGGCATATCCGGAATCGCAGGCCCCTGAGGTGCGAACGGTGTCGCTGCTCAACTCCAACGAGGGGAAGCGCGTGAGATGTCCGATCTGACGTGCGATGGCTTGGTCGATCGAGAGCCCGGCGTGGATATCCGTTGCGCTCTTTTTCAGTCGAACACCGGTGAGAAAAACCGCGTTCCCCCGTGCATGGTCGCCGCCCCCATCCGCCCCTCCGTCGGCTGACTTTTGGTCGAGTCCCCCGAGAACCTGCAGAGACTGTCGATGGGTCTCGAGGGGTTTCAATGTGCGACTGAACTCAAACCCGCTGCCATCCTGCTTCGGCCACCAGGCTGTCGGAATCGCGCCATTGGGGAAAAATAGGAATGCGGTGCGAAGTGGGGCACCCGTCGCGGTGGTTGCCAGTCCAGCCCCGGCCGGGGCTGCCAGGAGGCCTGAGGGTCGCAGCGATTCGAAGGCCGGCAGTGCGATATACGCTCCCAGCCCGCGCAGGAAATTGCGTCGGCTGAGATTCCAATGTCTTTGCTGTGCGCTGATCGATGGAAGTCGAGGGCTCATGGTTTGGTCCTGAGTTCGGCGCGCTGTCGGTTGGCTGCGGCCGGCATTGGTGAGTTGGCGGAGGCTGCGGCACGGGCTTTCTGAAAGGCAGCGGACTCGGTGATCCCGGTCAGCAGGGCGGAAGGGCTTCCCTTCGTCTGTTCCAGGCTTTCCACGATGGTGTCCACTGTGGCGACGTCATAGTAATCCAGCCCACGTCCCAGGGCATAGGTGAGAAGTTTCTCGGTCATGGTGCGATAAAATTCCGTGGCATGCCGTGTCGCAAGAATCTGCTTCAACTCCTTCACGTTTGCAAAACTCTCTCCGCTGAGAAGCTTTCCGGTCGCGTCGATCGACTGACCCCGCTCCTGCTCTCGCCACATCCCCAGTGCGTTGAAATTCTCGAGTGCGAGCCCTAGCGGATCCATCCGATTGTGGCAGGAACTGCAGAGTGGTTTTTCTCGATGAAGCGCCAGGGTCTCGCGGAGCGACAGAGTTTTCTCCTTCATCGCTTTGGCGGCGTCCTCCAGCGGCGGGATGTCCGGCGGAGGGGGAGGGGGGGGTGTGCCCAGGATGTTATCGAGCACGAACAGACCGCGTTTCACCGGTGAGGTGCGAGTGGGATTTGAGGTCACCGCGAGCACCGAGCCCTGAGTGAGGATGCCACCGCGAGGGCTGTCGGCTGGCAGAGTCACGCGACGCATCTCATCGCCGTTGATATTTAGGTTCGTCAACCCGTAGTGCCCCGCCAGGCGTTCGTTGAGGAAGGTGTAGTTGCTATCGAGCAACTCGAGGAGACTGCGATCCTCGCGGAGCACATACTCAAATACCTTTTCCGTCTCCTGCCGCATCGCCCGTCGCAGATCCGTATTCAGCTCTGCCCGTGGAGGCTTTGAGAATCGTTTCGAGAATTCGGCCCGCATGTCGTCCACCTCTTTTTTCTCTGTTGGCAAGAGGGTGTCCTCCCCGCGATCGCGCAGCTCGCGAAACCGTTGACGTCGCTTCTCGAAGTCGGGATCCGGCGCGCTCTCGCGAAAGAGCACCTGACGCGCATCAATCTGTACGTTTTCAACATCGCGGGCCTGAAGCCACTGTCCGACAAAGTTCCGCACCAATCCCTCGGCCCGCCGGTCCGCGAGCAGTCGAGCCATCTGGGATTTGAGATTCGCGCGCAACTTTCGCTCGCCCGCCAGACGAAACAGTTCGTCGTCGGGCATGGAGGACCAATAGAAATACGAGAGACGTGAGGCTAGGGCGAATTCATCGACCCAGGGATGCGTGCCGGAGTTCGAGATCGGCTCGATGGCTTCCTCGCGAAAGAGAAAGCGCGGCGACGCCAGCACTGCGATCATTGCCTGCCCGATTCCTTCCTCAAAGGTCTTTCCCTTCTGAGCTGAGGTAGATTCGGCCAGAGACACCAGCTGATCCACGGTGCCGCTCTCCACAGGATGCCGATATGCCTTCCTGACAAACGGCTCGAGAATCTCTCGCGCGTACTGGTGACGGGAGGACTTCCCTGAGGGGATTTGCTTGGGAAAGTAGCGCGCGTAGTTCTTGGGCTGCACCCAGGACTTCGGATCCATCGGACCGCGAACCGTGATCGAGTCGATTTCCAGGCTCAGGGAGCGGACCTGCTTTTTGTCCGGTGTGAGAGGGAGAACTTCGAACATCAACTCGTGCTCACCCGCGGTCCAATCCTGATCGAACTCGAAGTGAAACGGTTTGCCCCCTTCCCGTGACTGCTCCTGTTGGAGTAGCTCATGGCCATCGACTCGGAACACGAAACGGCACTTGTTATAGTCAAACTGGTTGTCGACGAACCGCTCGTTAGCGGTGAAATCGAGAACCACCTGATATCGCCCCGCCTGCTTCACTGAGTATGGGTTGGTGGCGAACGCGGTCTCGTAGTATGAAAAGCTCAGAGCCCCGGAGTTGCCTGCCGTTGGGCGATTGGTGCGACTGGAACTCTCAGGAGAACTGCGATGAAAACTTTTCCCCGAGACCACCGACTCGGCTGGAATTTTTGGCACCGCAGGAACGGCACGCGTCACCACCGTCTTCGCCGCCGCGAAGTATTTCTCCAAGAGCATCGGGGGAAGCGTCAACACATCGGCGATGTTGTCAAATCCGTGTCCGGCATCGTCCGGTGGAAATTCCTTCTCGGTGTCAAAGTCCACGCCGAGCAGATCGCGCACGGTGTTGCGGTACTCCACTCGATTCAGTCGTCGCACGGTGACTCGGCCCGGGTCAGGATTTGCGGGATCGGCGGCGAAGTTGGAATACTTGATCCAATCCTCCAGCTGTTTCTGTTGCGCGTTTGAAGGGCGCGGCTTTTTAGCCGGCGGCATCAAGCCCGCTCGGACGTTCTTGAGCACCTTGGCCCAGAGCGGGTGATTTTGTTCGGCATCCTCTGGCTTCCAGTCATCGAAAGAGACCGAACCTTTGCTTTCTCCATCCCCGTGGCAGTCGAAGCAGAATTCCTTGAGCACAGGCTGGACGTTTTGGCGAAATCGAGTTGCGGCTTCAGAATCCGCACCCCAGACCGAGCTCGAGCCACCGACCAGGCAGAGCGTCCCGACGAGCAATGCAGGAACCAGGAAGCGCCTGGCTGAAGTGAAAAGCTGTGAGGACTTTGGAGTTGAACCGTTCATGGGTTCAAACGAGCTCGAGTCCCCGCATGGTTCCAGTCGACGATGCGAATCTGTCCGTCTCCAGGCCCATCCTCTGGAGCATCGAGACGAAGAGATTGGGCAGGGGGTAGTTCCGTGCGGTGTCGAACGCAAGATGCTGACCGTGCTTGAACCCGCCGCCCGCGAAAATCGTGGGCATGTTGGTGGTCACATGAGTGTTGGCGTTCCCAAGATTCGAGCCGTAAAGAATCATCGTTCGATCGAGTAGAGGCTCGCCCTCTTCCTTCACCGCCTTCAGTTGCGTGAACATCTCGGCCAGGAGTTTCATATGCCATTCGTCGATGGATCTCAGCTGGGCGAGCTTCTCCTTTGATTTTCCGTGATGCGAGAGATTGTGATAACCGTCGCTGGTCTTGGTGGCGCCGAACTCGATGGCGGGAGAATTGACGCTGTCCAGGAGGAGGGAGATGGAGCGGGTTGAATCGGTCTCGAATGCGAGGCGAGCCATATCGTACATCAGGCTCACTTTTTCCATGTAGGCTTTGGGGCTGGCCGGGTCAAGGGGTACGGGGACGGCTACCTTCGGCTTGGGACGATGCTCCCATTCCCGTGACATCTGCATTCGCTGCTCCAGGTCTCGCACGCTGGTGAAGTACTGATCCAGTCGATCGCGATCTCGCACGCCCACCGAGCGTCGCAGATCCCTGGCCTGTCCGGCCACCGCATCGAGAATGCTCTGTCCGGTCTCCAGTTTGCGGAGCTGGGCTTCGGTCTCGGCCTTGGTGCCTTGGAGGAACATCCGCCCGAACACCTCTGCGGCTTTCTCCTCGCAGGGGATCAACACTCCAGAGCCGGTCCAGGACAGGCTGCGTAGACCTTGTTGGACGTTCACTCCCAGGGTAAGCGAAGGGAAGCGCGTGAGATGGCCGATTCTCTCTCCGATATACTGATCGAGCGAGAGGGTATTGCGAAAGCCGCCGCTTCCGGGATGCGGGGCAGCGGTAAGGAAACAGTTGTCAGCAGGATGGCCGCCGTCGACCTCTGGATGGGACACCCCGCTGAAGACTGTGAAGTCCTCCCTATTTGCCTTGAGCAGTTCTAGATAAGGCGAGAGGGCGTAGCCGCGACCCGGGTTCTTGGGAAAGAAATGTTCTGGGAGCAGACCGAGATTATTGCAGATGCCGAACACCCGACGCGGCTTTCCGCCGGGGACCATGGCGGCGGACGAGGTTGCGACCCTGCCGAATACAGGAGACATGGAATCAAGCAGCGGGAGCGAGAGAACGATGCCAGCGCCACGAAGGAATTGGCGTCTCGAGAGGGCTCGACGGGTGGTCACAAAAGGTCCGGTCATAAATTCAAACGATGCGATCCGATCGTTGCTCGATTCCAGATCGTTGGGTCTCGGTCATTTGCTTAGAAAGAGTTCGCTCTGCACAAGTTCGAGGATGAGGGTGCGGACACCATAGCGCTGGGTGCTGGATCGTTCAAGGAGTCGTTCGATCTGCCTGCGATCAGAGAATCGGATCGGTGCCCCGGTTGCATAGATCGCCAACTGTCGAGCCAGGTTGCGTGCTAGCTGTTTCTCGTCCCCTAGCAAAAGCTGCTTCAGGCCTCGGATATCCTTGAAGTGGCGACCGTCCGGTAACTCACCGGTCGAATCCACTGGAAGAGCGTAGTGAAAGACAAACTTTTGACCGCTCTTCCCAAGTCCCTTCTCGGGAGCGCCTTCGCTTTGGGCGCGATAGCGATCCCGCCAACCCCCCATGACATCGAAGCTCTCGAGCGCGAATCCTGCCGGATCCATCTTGGCGTGGCAGACGTTGCACGATTCTTGGGAGCGGTGTTTCTCCAACTGCTGGCGAATAGTGATCGCTCCACGAATATCGGGCTCGACTGCGGGCACGCCAGGCGGCGGGGGCGGGAGCTTTTCTCCGAGAATCCGCTCCATGATCCACGCTCCTCTTAATACCGGGGAGGTGGTGGTGCCATTGGACGTGACCTTCAACACCGCGGCCTGGGTCATCAGTCCACCTCGCGGACTATCCTCCGGCAGCGACACTCGATGCAGCCCCACTCCAGGGGATGAGGGGAGTCCGTAGTGAATCGCCAGCCGCTCGTTCAGCATCGCGAAATCCGAATCCACCACATTCCTCGAGGGAAGATCGCCGCGGATCAGTTCTGCGAAGAACAGTTGAGTTTCCTCCAGCGCGGATTCGGTGAGCAGATCGTCGAGATAGTAATCGGAGTAGAGGTCGGCATCTGGCGCGGTGGCCAGCATGCGACGTAGATCCAACCAGTATCCGAGGAAGGCATCGACAAATTGACGGGATTTCGGGTCCGTCAGCAGGCGCTCCGTCTGAGCTCTAAGAACTTCAGGTCGGTGAAGAGCTTTGTCATCCGCGCAACGAAGGAGCTCGTCGTCCGGCGCTGAGTTCCAGAGGAAAAAAGACAAACGTGACGCCAGCGCGTAGTCCTCCAGTCGCCCGGGCTTCTCCTCGAGGTACAAAAACTCAGGCGAGCACAACACTGCGGTGTAGGCTGCGATCATCGAGTCGGTAAAACTATTTCCCTGTTTTAACGCGCTTTGAACCACCGGCAGAAAGCGTTTGATTTCGGTCTTCCCCACCGGATGCCGATAGGCGCGCGGAAGAAAGTCTGTCAGCAGCCGCTCAGCATCCGCCATCGGCTTCAACGAGAGAACTTCGACCCGTGGCGGTATGATGGATTTGCTCTTCGCGAGATCGTGGGTTCGT
This sequence comes from Verrucomicrobiales bacterium, assembly GCA_043745255.1. Classification (GTDB taxonomy): domain Bacteria; phylum Verrucomicrobiota; class Verrucomicrobiia; order Limisphaerales; family UBA11320; genus UBA11320. The sequence goes on along the minus strand of JAYTTC010000685.1, from coordinate 1,547 downwards.
CTGGCTTTGATGTCTCCAGGGTTCCCTGACGGGTTCACGATCGGAAGATTTCCGAAGAGCCGCTGATGGCCGGCCGTTGGCCATTGATCATAGAGCGGACCTTCGACCTCCAGCCAGCGGAAGACCACACCCGGCTGGCCGTCCTTTTCCGCCAGCGGATTCTGCCAGCGGTCCGGTCCAGGACGGGATCGGAAGAGACGTCCGGCGTCCGGTCGGATCAACTCACCAGCGAGCAGCCAAACCTCCAACTCATGCACGCTGGGTTCTGGCGAGATGTCGAATTTACCCAATCCTCGAAGCAGGCGCGGCGGCGTTTCTGAGTAGACCACCACGGGCTCATCGCGGTGACCTCGCGAGATGTCATCGAGGTTCGGAATATACCATTTGTTGCTCAGCCCAGGCCCCACCCACACCGAATAGGCGTTGAAACGGAGTTTATAGCGACCCGCCACCGGTGCCTTGAATTGGTTGAACTTCGGTTCGATGGGCTCATAAGCGCTCGCCACCACGCCCATCCCTTCGAGTTCACGCTGATCCGAGTTGGTGCTGGTGATCGGGGCATTCCCCGCGCGAACCTCAGGCTGACCCTTGAAGCCGAGCACCGGGAAGGTCGCCCGCTCGGGTGCCGTGTTGAAGACGGAAAACTTCATCGGACCGGTGTAGCTTCCCTGGTCACGGGTGTAGAATCGTCGGACCTCGGGCGGCGGGCGTTCTACCTGAGTTGCCATTGCCTGCCGTAGCGCATGATCCGCAGCCCCGAGATAGCGCGCCATCTGCACGTGGGAGATATCAAGGGTGTCTCCAATCTTGTTGAATCGATACGACTCTCCGTCCTCAGGGAGTGAATCTCGGACTTGTAGCCAAGGTGCATGAAGGAGATCCCTAAGGGCGTTCTCGTATTCGTAACGATTCAGTCGTCGTTGAGTGGCGCGCCCTTCGTGAGCGATCTGCCGGTCTTCAAAGGCGATGAGCGCGCTGGAAAGCGATCCGAGAAAACCGTCCCGCTCCGAGGTTTCCGGCCGCTGCTTTTTTTTCGGCGGCATTTCGCCTGTTTGAGTGCGATCATGGATTTGGACCCATCGGTTGAAGTTGGTGCGGTTGCCGGGATCAAATGACAGCGACTCAAGATTCAATCCTCCCTTGGAGGTGTCTGTATCATGACATTCCAGGCAGTGCTTTTTGAGAAAGGGACCGGACTGCAAAAGCGGCTCCGCTGCGGAGGTCCTAGCTAAGCCGGCGATCAGCAGGAGAAGTCCGGCCGCGCGCTGAGTGGACTGGTGAATAGCGATCATTGAATTTATCCGCGCTCTCCGACGAACCCCAACCAGGGTTCCATAAACGGGAGGCAAAAAACGCACTACAATTGACGACGCTACCAAGGCTGCAATTCAGGCACAACGCGGAGGTCCATCTCCTCCCGTCGCCGCATCGCGAGAGAACCTCCACGACCTCCGCGCACTCCGCGGTAAAAGCTCCTCCCCGGATCGGAAACGGGCAGGGCCGGGCTTAGCCGCGAAAAGGCGCAAGAGACGCAAAAAAGACCGGGG
>JAYTTC010000684.1:0-3701 GCA_043745255.1 Verrucomicrobiales bacterium | reverse complement strand
AATATTTTCACTTTTTTTCAAACGAGGCCTCACATCCGAACCCACTACACGCTCGCATGATCATTTTGGCTATACCCTACCCTCGCCGATAAGGCCCGATCGTGCAAGCGCCAGAGCAGATTCAAAGCCGACTCCGAGACTCTTTGACTTCGTGCAGATGCGGCGCATGGATGGCAAGACGCGTGCGGGGCATTCCTTGCTCCACGCCGCCACCCAGGACGCGCGCCGACGACGCCCGGCTTGGGAAGGAGCGGGATGAGGTGCTCGCCAAAGCGTTTGGTGTGACCGTGACCTCCATCAAGCATCGCCGCACGCGACTCGGGATCTTCCTCCCCAAAAAACTTCGTCGCCCCAAACGAAGCCAGCGCCCGTGGACGCAGGAGGAGCTGGCGCTGCTGGGCAAGGTCAACGACCGCGAGATCGCGTCGCACCGGACGCTGGGTGCACTATGTGCGTTGGAAGCGTGAGTCGCTGGGCATCGCGACTCCGTTCCGCAAGCGGTGGAGGGTTGAGGAAGATCGACTGGTCGGCAAACTCCCCGACTCGGAGATCGCCCGGAGGACCGGACGATCCCTCGAGGCCGTGGTACTACGTCGCCAGAAGCTACGTCGCGACCCGGGCCCCTCGCAGGAACATCGATGGACGAAAGGAGAAGATCGACGGCTTGGGAAGGGACCGGATCGACAGCTGGCGCATCAACTCAAAATGCCGCTCTCGATGGTCACCGCTCGGCGGCGCTTCCTGGGTCGCCCGGAGTGGACGCCCAGAAAGTCACCGCGCAGAGCCCGTTCGAAGAGAACGAGACGAGCGGAAGTTCGTCCGACCTAGCCGGAGCAACCGTGGGGGGGGCTTTTACCAAACCTGCAGGGGCCCCTGGTGTCGCGTCTCAACATTCGACATTCTCCGGCCGAGTCAGTCCGCGCGAGGTCGCACACTTCCGCACCCGAATGTGGAATATTGAGACTTGGGCGTTCAGGAACGGGGATGGAGAATCCAGAGGGTTCACAGCCCCGCGTGAAGCCTTGGCAGGGACGTGCTGCGAGAAAGCAGATTATTGACCGGGCGGGAGGACGTGGCCTTCGGCCTCCAGCGAACATCGCGGCGGCTGCTCAACATTTCCGAGCGTGTACATTCCCCCCGTTGGACATTCGGGACGAGTCTTCATGCAGCCATCAGCTCCGACGATATCTACCCACTTCGTAGCGGTTCCTGGCTTCCGGTTGTTTTCAAGGGCCCACACCTCCTTGGCCCCCATGAGTTGCCGAAGATTGTGGATGCAGGCCGCTCTGGGATCCGAATGATTCCCGCTAGATTTCATTAACGCGATGCTAGCGCATGGAAGGGTGAACAACGCGCAGAGGAGAACGAGGATCCGGCGTCGTTTAGCCGAAGAGCCCCCCAGGATGAGCATTCCCAGCCGGGCAAGAAGGCACAGGAAACACCAGAGAGACACGGCTTCTGTCATGGGGCTTTGGGGTCCACCCCGGCTCTTCACGAAACAGGAGATCCAGACCATCGCTGAGAGGATGAGCCCGGCGGTGGTGAATGCGATATCCAGGCGTTTCCGCCATGGGGAGTTCCTCGTTTCCATACCTCCCTATTTCGTCGGCATTTCAGCCCACGCACTTGAAAGCCCTCCCGGGAGGCGCCCTGGGATCGCGTCTCAAGTGCATGTTGACCCAGGGAAGGGCCATGGAGATCACCCAAGACGGATCCGCTAGTTGCGCGTCTCCCTGTCCTGCGATAGCGTCAGCCAGGTGAACAAACCGAAGCCCAATCAAGCATGGCGCAAATCCCGTTTGGCGGCGCGTTTGCTGATCCGGAAGGAATCAGGGCGAAGTTCTGCGCGGGATTCGCTCCTGGCGAAACGGTTGTCGCAAGATCCGGATGTCACGAATCGGCTCATCCAGCAAGCGCTTTACTTTCTGGGAATAGGACCCCGCAAACATGCCCTCGATCGAAAACTGGTGGTTGGGCAACGTTGACTGGGCCACGCCGGCCGGCCAACTCCTGGAGCGCTTCGCGGCGGCGCTGCCGACCGATCGCGACTTTCGCATCACGGTGTTCGGCTCCGCTCCCCTCCAACTGACACTGGACAGGGATCTCCTCAGCGGTGACGTCGACGTTTTTTCGGATGACGATGAGGATTTGTCCGCGGCGATCCTGGTGGCGGGTTTGGACAAAACGCGCGGCGGTGTCTATCTGGAGGCCAGTTTTGAGCTCAGCTTCCGAACAACTGCCCGCTGGCGTCGCCGTGCCAAGACAATCCAACTGGGCCATGTGGCATTTACCTTCCCACATCCGATCGACATCCTCATCGGCAAGCTTGGCAGGCTGGATCCCAAGGATCTGGAGGCTTTCAAACGGGTCATTCATCTGACCGGGCACCCAACGCCTGAGGAGCTGCGTGCAGAACTTCAGAACGCTGTCGATCTCTTCAGACCCGCCTTCGACGACGAGGCTCCGAACTGCTATTCCGAGAACACCCGACGGCTTTGGCAGGAGGTTTTCGGTTCCGAGATGGACGTGCGAGCCGAGATCATCGAGCCCGCCATCGTGAGGAGGAAGCAAGGCTACGGTGACCCACCGCCGAACTATAAGGGAGCCCTCGGCAGCTGAACGCGGGCGCCCGCAGCGTCGGCGACCCAACCACAGGGTCACTTCTTGCACGTAGGCGTCGTCCCGATCACCTCGGAAGGTCAGCCTCCACTGACCGGCTCACTGTGTCCCTTCGGCAAGAGTGCGTAACGTGGTTTAAAGTTCGCGCTAGGGTTGGCGGCGAACGATGAGGGCCGCTGGGGTAACCCATTGGAGGATTGTGACCCGAATGGCAGTCTTGCTGGCGAGCTGATTCATCAGGGCGTCGAACTTCCCGGCGCCTCCATCATAGGGGTCATTTGCTGTCCCCGAGCCTCGTTGCCGGTCCGACCTATCGGTGATCCACACTTGGAACGGGGCTGGATCGAGAAGGAGAACGTCAAGTAGAGACCTGTGTTGGAGGAGGATTGGAAGACTTACGGCCTCGCGTAGCCAGCAAAAGGCCAAAGCCCAAGGCCACAAGTGCGATTGTGGAAGGCTCCGGCACCGGCTGATAGGCGAACGCTGTCACGAAGCCAAGACTGCTGGGCGTCCCTGTGGCCGGGATCTCCCCGGTGTTTAAAGAGAATGCGCTGACAGTGGATACCGAGTCGCCAGGGACATTTTCCGCATCGTAGGTTGAAGCGGAGATGTCTTTATAGAAACTCACATCAACCAGCAAGTTGCCTTTGGCGGGATTGAAGAAAAACGGACTTCCGAAGAAAAAGAAACCCGTTCCAAAGCGGTTAGGCCCATCACCCGCGTCTCTTCCGTTGGCGATCAACACGATGGTGTCCCTGCTGATCACGACCTTGGCATCTTGCCCCACGTTGGACGCGAAGACGGGGTTCAAGGCATCAACTTTGGCGGAGGTCGTGGACAGTTGCACTTGGATCCCGTTACCCGTGTAATCGCTGTTTTGCGCCGTGGCTCGGTCTCCTCGGAAGGAGATTTCGTCAATCCATCCTCCGCCTGGAGGCAGAAAGGAAAAAAAGGACGCGTCATAGACCTGCTGGACTCTCCCCCTGAAGCCGTCTCCGGCGAGAATGGTTCCAAGATCGTTCCCATCCCTCTCGAGCAGGGATGCGTCGGGAGAGATAGCGATCCCGTACGACACGCCAGCC
>JAYTTC010000683.1:0-13960 GCA_043745255.1 Verrucomicrobiales bacterium | reverse complement strand
TTGGAGCACACAGATCGGCATGACCATCCGCGCTAAATCGATCACTTTCCTTAAGGGAGCGATCGGCGCGATTAGCAATCCAGGTCTTCTTTATGAATCGCTGGGGGAAGCAGAGTATGAATTCGATTATTAACTCATTCCGATCGCGGCATTCCGACTCCAGAGCGAACCTCCAGGGATCGAGCGGTCTGAGGCTTCAGGCGGTGCGACCGATATTGAGTCTCCTCGCCTGCCTGGGTTTAGTTGCGAGCTTGGTTCCAATCTCTACTCGGGCTCAGGAGGGATTGAAGGATCTCTTGTACACCGTAGGCACGGTGACCACGGATGGCCCGGGGGGCGATTGGGCCTACGTGACCTGGAACACGGGGAGCTCGGATCAGTTGGCAGGCTGGCGTTTCGCAGTCTACGCGAAGGCAGGAGATGCCGCCTCAGCCGCGACCTTCTCCAAACGAGGAACTGCACAGCAGGTCTCCGATGCAGCCTCTATCACGCCTCTCCTCGCGCGTGCGGTGAATCTCGGCGAGAATACCGAGTCGTTGAGTAATACATTGCGCGGTCTCTTCCCTGGGTTGAGCGCGTTTCCCGCCTATACTCCGGCTCAGCAGTTAGCCTACGCCATCCAGCAGTCGGTCAGCAATCCCACCAATCGAAACAGCCTTCAGATCGCATCCAGAGTTCATCCGGCAGTGAGTCTGGCCCTTGGCTTGGCCTGGGCTGAGCCGATTGCCGCTAATCAGGCGATGACCTTCGAGATCCGTGCCATTGATCCGATCTCCGCCGCCGAACAGCCGGTGGTGGGACGGGTCACGCTGGTGGGCCATCAGCCGGTGATCCTGCCTGCGCCGGATCGTCCTCTCGAAGTGATCGAAACCTCAGCGAAGGGAGATCTTAACATCCGACTTCGATGGGGAGAGTCGGTGGAACTGCGTCGGCTGGCGCTGCTGAGCTATGGCTACAATGTCTGGCGCTTGCCGAAGGCGGTGGCCATCAGTCGTGGCTGGGTGGACGCACCTCCGACGGTCGGGACGCTGGCGGCCGAAGGGACCGCGCGCCGGGTTAACAATGCTCCCTCGTTCAAGAGGAAGGACTTTGTGCCTGGGGCCGGCGTCAACTCTGCCGCTGATCTGGCCTCGGATCCCTCGACTTTTTTCTTCGTCGATGATAACGGCCGCGGAACGCTCGGTGCCAGGCCTTTCAACGACGGCGACGAGTTCTGCTACTTCATCGCCGCGCGGGATCTTCTCGGTCGAGAGGGTTTGTTGTCGAAGGGCGGGTTCGGCATTGCCTGTCGTCGCCTGCCTCCGCTGGCCCCCACGGGTTTGTGGGTGGAAAACGATTTCGATCCCGCGCGCGCCGAGGCGCAGCGCCTTCGAGTCAGCTGGACCCAAAACAAGTGGGAGATCGATCCGAGCAAAGTCCCGGACGTCGTGACCCACTACGCAATTTACCGGTGGACGAATCATGCCCAGATTCACACCAATGAGTATTTCCCGCTTCAGCGCCTGCTGAAGATCGTTCCCCATGATCCGGCGGGAACTGTCAACACGGTGTTGGACGAGGGTGCCGATGGGCCAAAGGTTTCGGCCAATGGCGATCAGACCTTTTGGTACACGGTTCGCGCTGTGAAATCGAATCAGTGCGGCCTGGTATTTTCCGGGAACAGCGCGCCGGCGTTTGGGGTGATCCGGCTGCGCGCCGGTCTGGACGGTCCGGAGGGCCAGGTCACCGGCAGCTGCGGGCTTCCAGCTGTGGTGGCGACCAACTCTTCACGTGTGATTCTCGAGAGTTCAGCAGATCGAACCCGAGTGCGCTTCAAACTCAACTGTGTTCGACGCGATGAGTCCGTGCTCTGGGCGCAGATCAGCATCAGCAACTCGATGGTGGGGTTGGTGAGGTTCGCACGCCGAGGATTCGCTCCAGGTGAGGCCTTGATCAGCCTCGACTACGACCATGCTATCGGCAATCAGCAGCCCCTCACGGTGATCTCCTGTCAGGTGGGGGATTTCAATGGCCGAGTCTCCTCGATCGCCATTGCCAATGGATTCGGCGATTCCTCTCCGCGAGAGTTTTCCTGGCAGACGGATTTCTATGCAGGATCCATTTTCAGCACTCATCTAGATAGCAATGATCCACTCCTCAAGCCGTATTTATTCTTCGGAGCCATCTCGCCAAGCTCCGTCGATTATCTAGCCAATCAACAGGTCCGCCTTTGCTTCAACGTCGATCCGTTCCCTCTCTTCCTCATTCAAAAATTGGACAAAGGAAGCTCGGTATGGAAGGACATCGGCGCCTCGCGGCTGGAGAGCGGCGGATGCCTCGTGATTCATGATTCCTCTTGTCATGAGTTGGAGCAGGCCCAGTGGCGCGCTCTGCCTCTCCGTCTTCCCGATGATGGTGATTGCGATCATGTGGCCCGAGTGGGGAATGATCCAAACTGTGTCTCGGTCTCGTTGGAGGTCCGGCCCGGGACGCGTGAATGGCGCATCTACCGTTGTCTCGATGACGGGCCTAAGATGCTCATCGCCCAGGGAGTCACGGCCTACAACCCATCTAAGGCCGTGAACCGAGTCACCCTCTGCGACGACGCCATGCCCCCGGTGACCTCGAGCGCTTGCTATTTCGGTCAGCTATTGGATGCGAACGGCAATGCCAGTCCGTTCAGAAGTCTGGGTCGCGTCAAGCGCTTGCTGGCACCTCCGCCGACGCCCATGCTGGCTTCGCCTGAGAATTCCGGATCCGTGGGCAATCCTCAGGTGGTGTTGCGATGGTTCTGTCCTCCGGCGGGCGTGGATCGCTTCCGGATTAACATCGTCGAGAAAGATCATCCCGCTCCTCCGCCACAGGAGAAGGGCGTCATCCAATCGGCTCAGTTGAAAAAAGTAATCAGCTACACTCCGGTGTTGCGGGACATCCTGAGCAGCTCAGCGAAGCTCTCTCTCTTCATCCCGGAGGTATTCGAGACCGGTCGGGTAGGAGCCGATTTTCAACCCGGCCCCAACTTCAACCTCACCGCGAAAGTTCGCGCGGGTGTCACGTATCAGATTTTTATCGAGGCACTCAATGGGTATCCCACTCCCGGCGCGAGTCTGGTCTACGAGTTCACTTGGCAGACACCGCCAGAGCCCCAGAAAGTTCCCTGGCCCGCGCGGGGTCTTCCCCCGCTGAGCCTGTTCGATGATGTGAGCAGCAATCCAGCTCCCGTTTCGGACCCGCGCGTCCGGGCTGTTCGGATCGGAGATTTCAATGGCGGGGTGGATCGTCGATACCCGGTCGGGGTGGTGATTGGTGAGTTGCACGGGATCTTCGATCTTCCGAGACTCTCGGAGGTTCTCTACAATGTTCGAACCGCGGATGCTGCGGGCTACAACTTTCCGGGAAGTGCACTTGGCATTAACCCGGACCCCAACTCGCTGGTGTTCCCGCGCGTGTCGGCAAATCCCACCCTTAACGGAGAACGTCTCCTACCCATCGCGTTGTATCGCCAGCAAGTGACCAATTATTACTACCCGCGGGTCTCCGGCAATGTGACCCAGGTGACGCCGATGATTGAGGAGATCGCCTGGCAGGCAAACCCCAATGCCGATGGGCGTTACCGAGTTTCGATTCCGGATCGTCTCATTTGCATCGCGCCGTTCGTTTCGTTCTTTTGCGGGGGGGATTTATGCGCGGAAGCAGGCAGGTATTTGATCCTTCGCGACCCTCAACCCATTCTGGTGGGAGCGACCTATCGATATTTTGTGGTGCGTTTCAAAGCCAACCGTGAGGTGGATCAAGTGATCCCTGCAGGAGAAATCGATATCCCCTACGACTTATGAGTTCAGTACAACTGGGTCAACACAACTCGGAGCGAAGAGCGGGATGTCGAGTGCTGTCGCTCTTCAAGCCAGGGAGTGCGAGCCTGATTCTGCTCTGCCTGCTGGCGCTGCCTCCCCTCTTGCGAGCCGGCTGGAACTACGCCAGTCCAGAGGAGTTTTTTGCAGCGGGAGACTTCGACGGCGACGGGCGTCAGGACGTCGCGGTGCTGGATCGTGCGACGGGGAATGTCCGTATCGGCTACCAAAGCACTGCCAACACTTTGGTCTGGGGTACCCCACGTTCGACGGGGATCAGCGACGTCTCAGGATTCACCACGGGCCGTTTGATCCAGAGTGGTCGCGACGCGGTGGCGGTGACCTCGCCGGATGCCAATCGGATCGCTCTGCTGGATTGCAGTGTGCCCAATGGGAAGACGCCTCCCCTCACGGGATTCGCGGTCGGAGTCGGCCCCAACACTCTTTCAACCCTGGCGGCACCGTTCGGTGCTTTTACCGGTTTGTTCGATTATCTGGCCGTGTCGAGTGCACGCGACGGCGAGGATCTGGGGCAGCGTCTCGATATCATGGTGGCGTCAGCCGGAGAGCTTTCCCTCGGTCATTCGGTGACGCTTCCACAAACTCTCGAGCGATTGAACGGTTTCCAGTTCGCCTCGGCGGGTCCCACATTCCTCGGAGGAATCAGCCGGAGCAACACCGACTCGTTCTACCTCTTTCAATTTACCAACACCTTGCTCGAACCCTTTGTGCTCCCAGGCCTCCCGCCGGGATCGGATTTTCTTTTTGGGCGATTTGTTGGCGGATATCGATTCCTTTTTTACCAGCCGGGTACGGTCTCAGGCCTCGAAATTCACGTCGGCGACCCTGCTGCCTCCGATGTGCTGGTGACGCCAGGAACGGCGCTGACGCCATTCGGTCAGGTGGTTCGTCGGATGGAGTATCTCACCAATGGAATCTCCGGTTCGCTCCTGGTTCTGTTTGATGACGGGCAGAGTGCCAAGCTCTACGACATCAACGCCTCGAATCAACTCGTTGAAAAGCAAACGTTGCTGGCCGCTTCGGGCGAATCGCTGACGGGATTGGTCCCCTTGGGCAGTGGGCAGTTTGCCGTTCTCTCCGGAACCGGCGGCTCCACCTCCAGCACACGATTCCATTTCTATCGGGCCACCGGTTCACAGTTCGTCGAAAGTGCGAGTGGTGATTTGCCCGCCATCTCCGTCTCGTCCACCCGTGCCACGGTGCTTCTTTTCGATCGGGAGCCTTTCGTGGCCAGTCAGCCCGCCTATGTGGGTTCGTTTGCGGGTGGAGATTGGGTCACGGGAGTGAGCAGTCTGCCGGCGTCGATTACGGTCACCGCGGAGACGGACCGGGGCAGCGCCTCAGGGTTGGGCAATCCGTCGAGCAAGAGCTTGGGCGCGGCTCCGTCGGCGGCTCGTTTCGGACTCCCAAACCAATACCACCCTGCAATCTCCTTTTTCTCGTTGAAGAGCGCTAGCGGTGCGGAACCCATTTCGGTGGGGGTCACCCCACCTGCCGGGCGATATAGCGGTCCGGTGACTCTCACCCTCCGCGCAACCACCGCAGGAGATACGATCTACTATCGGCTGGGAAGTTCAGGCAGTTGGATCGTCTATGGGGCACCAATCACGATCACCGAGACGTCAGACTTGAACTGCTACGCGGAGAACGGGGGCACCGGTGCCCGATCTCGTTTGGTGACGGCGAGCTACCAGCTCCCGACTATTTCGCAGCCCTTGACGCCGGGTGGCGGGACGAACTATCCGCCCATCGCGGGGGCCGCGGCCTGGCAGCGACTGCTGGTGAAGCGTCCTACGACCGTGTCCCTCGACGGCACTCCCAGTCGCGATCCCGAGGGGGGACGGCTGGCGTTTGTTTGGGTGCAAACACGCGGACCCAAGGTCACTCTTTCTGGCGCGAATACCGCAACGCCCTCCTTTGTCACCCCTGGGTTTAGCAATGTGGTGATCCTGCGATTTCACCTCACGGTCTACGACGATCGCCAGGCCTCCGACAGCATCGACACCGCGATGGTACTCGACGACGGATGCACTCCAATCCCCGAAGAGCCAGCAACTCTCGGTTTTAATCCAGACGGGTCCTTTAGTGGCTCCTTGAAATGGCCGGGACTGCCCGGCGATGAAGTGGTGGTGCAGGTCTCCGAGGACCTTGCCAATTGGCAGGATCTTGGCATCGGGAATGTCGGCCTGCTAAGTCTGGTTTTCTTCACCGACCTTTCTGCAGGCATCTACGAGCATCGGTTCTACCGCGCCATCGAACGTTAGCCCGCCCTATCACTCGCGCCGAATGGACGCTGCTCCTTGGGCGTTGCCCAAGGCTGGGATGGAATGGGCCTTTGGCCCTCAGCAATTCTTCTTTTTGAACTCCGGAGTCGCGTGCTGCGGACGAGGTCCATCCAAATTCCCCGTCTTCCAATCTAAAATCGCAAATCTAAAATGAGAACTGCTGCAATTCCGCGCTTCCTCTGTCGAGTGTTCCTGCCTAATTTCACGTTCATGCAAACTCGTCTGGTTCTTCTCGCGCGCAGTGCGGGTCTTGTGGCGTTCGGTTGCCTTGCAGCTTTGGGCCTGGTGTCCTGCGGAACCTACTCCTCGGATTCCCCCTCCGCCGCCAATCGCGGCTGGCGAACCCTATTTGACGGAACGAGCAAAGAGGGTTGGGAGATGGCTGGACCCGGCGAGCTGGTTTTGCAAGATGGCGAATTGGAAACGAGGGGCGGGATGGGCCTGCTCTGGTACGCTCAGGAGAAGTTGGGCAACTGTCAAATCCGCGTGGTGTTCAAGCCGACCCAGAAGGAGGACAACTCCGGGGTGTTTATTCGCATCGCCGATCGTCCCACCGATCCCTGGATCGGTGTCAACAAGGGCTACGAGATTCAGATCGATAACACTGGAGACGAGTATCACCGCACCGGATGTCTCTACAGCCTAACCCAGGCTAAGAAAGCGGTGGACGCGAAGGTGGGCGAGTGGAATACCTTTCTAATCACTCTCGATGGACCGCGCACGATCATTCAGCTGAACGGATGGGTGATCACCGATTACACCGAAGGCCAGCCGGTGCCGGCGAAGAAGGTGGGATATGAACCGGACCGCGGACTACGCCCCAACTTGGGTTATTTTGGACTCCAGAACCACGGCGATCCCGCCCGCGTGCGTTTCAAATAAGTGAGCGTGCGCTCCCTCCGATGAGCGACTCCCGCGTGAGGGTCTCGACGAACCGATAGTGCGCCTGAATCCGTGTCAATTATGAGATCTCTCTTGGGGCTAAGCACAGTGATCGCACTCGTAGGTGGCCTTGCTTCGAGCGCTGCGATGGCGGCAGCCATCGATTCGAAGCTCCCGGACAAAGTGGAGTTCAATCGGGACATCCGACCGATCTTTAGCGATACCTGCTTTAAATGTCATGGACCGGATGCCAAAGCCCGGAAGGGGAAACTTCGACTCGATCTGCGAGCAGAGGCCTTGGCGGAGCATGAGGGTAAGCTTCCGATCATCCCTGGGCAGAGCGCTCGCAGCGAGGCGTTTCGTCGGCTGATCACTACGGATCACGACGATTTAATGCCGCCGCCTGAGAGCAACAAGGCGCTCACCCCTCGGCAGATTGAACTGATTCGCCGTTGGATCGACCAGGGTGCCGAATACCAGCCGCACTGGGCCTATGCGATGCCCAGCGATCCGCCGATGCCCAAGGTCAAAGCGGAGCGATGGGTTCGCAATCCAATCGATCGATGGATCCTCGCCCGGTTGGACTCTGAAGGGCTGAAACCTTCCTCAGAGGCGGATCGCGTCACACTGCTTCGGCGACTTGCATTCGATCTCACCGGCCTTCCCCCTCAGGCTACCGATCTGCAGACCTATCTTCGCGATCGATCCTCCAGCGCTTATGAGTCTGTCGTGGATCGACTGCTCGCCTCGCCCCACTTTGGCGAGCGCATGGCGGTCTGGTGGCTGGACCTGGTGAGGTACGCGGACACCACCGGTTATCACAACGATGTGCCGATGAGCGTGTGGCCGTATCGGGATTACGTCATTCAGGCCTTCAACGGCAATCTGCGATTCGATCGCTTCACCGTAGAACAGGTCGCGGGCGATCTGTTGCCGGGTGCCACCCAGTCGCAGAAGGTGGCCTCGACCTACAATCGACTTCTCCAAACCACAGAGGAAGGCGGAGCTCAGGCCAAGGAATATGAATTCATCTATGCTTGCGATCGAGTGCGGAACACCGGGATTGCCTGGTTGGGCGCAACTCTCCTGTGCACTCAATGCCATGACCACAAGTTCGATCCCTACACGATGAAGGACTTCTACAGTTTTGCCGCGTTTTTTGCGGATATCCAGGAGCCGATTGTGGGAGCTCGGGGTCGGGGGTTGCTGCTTCCCACCTCTGAGGATTCTGCGCAGTTGAAGAAGTTCGAGGATGAGATTGCGGCGGTCCGTTCGGTGTTGGAAACCTCCACCTCAGAGCTCGAGTCGGCTCAGAGCGCCTGGGAGGCGGAGCAGGGGAGAGAGGTGCAGTGGATTGATTTGTCGCCAGTTTCCGTTCAATCCGCTTCGGGAACGACCCTGACTGCGGAGACCTCGGGAGTCGTGAAGGCCTCAGGAAAGTTTGCCGAGAAGGACACTTTCACCATTACCTCCGTCAGCGACTTGGCTCACATCCGCGCCTTCCGCTTGGAAGTGATGGCCGATCCCGATCTGCCGGCTCAAGGGCCGGGTACCGCCAGCAACGGAAATTTCGTATTGAACGAATTCACGGTGAAGACGCTTGATGCCGCAGACACCCATCGGGATGTCGCACTCCGCTCGGCCGTCGTCGATTTCGCGCAGGATGGCTACACACCGGCAAAGCTGATCGACGGCAAGCGGGATAGCGTCGGCTGGGCGATTCTGCCGCAGACCGGGAAACCCCATGTGGCGATCTTCGAGACTGAGGCCCCCGTGGACCGCAACGGCGAGAAATCCCGACTTCAGGTGACTCTCGATCATCAGTCGCAGTTTGGTCAGCATTTAATCGGCAAGTTCAAACTTTCGGTAACGGACTCCACCCACGCAGCGTACCGTTTGAGTCTCCCGCAAAAAATTCGAGACCTCCTGGCCTTGGCTTCGGCCGCTCGCACCGAAGAGCAGAGAAAAGAGTTGGCTATCCACTATCGAGGCATCGCACCCGCTCTCGATGCCAGACGAAAACAGCTGGCGGATCTTGAGGAACAGCAGAAGAAGAAGATCGAAGCCATCCCATCCTGTCTGGTGTCGGTATCGGGACCGGCGCGTGAAGTGCGAGTTCACGGTCGAGGAAATTGGATGAACGATTCTGGGCCGTTGATGACACCCGCGGTTCCCGAGGTGCTAGGAAAACTCGCGGTGGGCCAACGGGCCACTCGGCTAGATCTGGCAAATTGGCTGGTCTCCCGCGAGAACCCGGTGACCGCGCGCGTGACCGTCAACCGGATCTGGCATCTGTTCTTTGCCGCCGGAATCTCAAAAACCCTTTATGACAGCGGATCCCAGGGGGAATCCCCCACCCATCCCGAACTATTGGATTGGCTGGCCTCAGAATTCGTTCGCAGCGGTTGGGACGTGAAGCATCTGGTTCGCCTCATGGTGACCTCCTCGACTTATCGACAAACCTCGCTGGCCTCACCGGAGTTGCTCGAGCGCGATCCCTACAATCGACTGCTCGCGCGCCAATCGCCATTCAGGCTGGATGCGGAATTCATCCGAGACAATGCTCTCGCGATCAGCGGGCTACTGGTGGACAAGACCGGCGGACCTTCGGTGTTTCCCTATCAACCTCCCGGTTACTGGGCTCCCCTCAACTTTCCTGTGCGGGAATGGCAGAACAGCAAGGGTGAGGGGCTCTATCGGCGCGCGCTATACACTCATTGGCAGCGCACCTTCCTCCATCCGAGCCTCGCGGCGTTCGACGCGTGCACTCGCGAAGAAGCGGCTGCGGAGCGTTCCCGCTCCAACATTCCGCAGCAGGCCCTGGCCCTGCTCAATGACCCATCCTACGTGGAGGCAGCGCGCGTGTTTGCCGAGCGAATTGTGACCGAGGGCGGCGCGACCCCCCGGCAGCGAGTGGCGTACGCGGTACGGCGTGCGCTAGATCGTCCGATTCGACGCAGCGAGTCGGAGGTTTTACTCGCTCTTCAGAAAAAACATCTCGAGCTCTATCGGCTGGATCGGGACGCGGCGACGAAGTTGCTCGGCGTGGGAGACTTCCCCGTGCCGCCCCGCGCAGATCTAGCGGAACTGGCGTCCTGGACTTCGGTGGCACGAACTCTTCTCAATTTGCACGAAACCATCACCCGGGAGTGATCGCATGAGTCTGAACGAATCCATGTCTCTCCATTTGACGCGCCGCGCGATGCTCGGTCGGAGCACGCGCGGTCTTGGCACGATCGCTCTCGCCTCGCTGATGCAACCCCATTTACTCCGGGCCGCGAGACCTTCGGGTTCCGCCGCGGCCCCCGGGCCGTGGCATGGAATCGTTCAGCCGCCGCATTTCGCGCCCAAGGCGAAGCGAGTGATTTGGCTTTATATGGCGGGCGGTCCCTCGCATCTCGAGACGCTTGACTACAAGCCTAAGCTGGCGGAGTTGAATGGACAGGCGATGCCCGAGTCGTTCACCAAGGGACAGCCGATTGCACAGCTCCAGGGCCAGCAACTGAAATGCCTGGCACCGCAACATCCGTTCCAGAGGTTTGGCAAATCAGGACAGCAGATCGCCGGTCTTTTCCCTCGTCTGGGTAGCGTGGCGGATGAGCTCTGCATCGTTCGTTCGATGCATACGGATGCCATCAACCACGATCCCGCGCATACCTTCATGAATACTGGCACCATGGTGTCGGGTCGCCCGAGCATGGGGGCCTGGGTGCTCTACGGTTTGGGTAGCGAGGCGGAGGAACTTCCAGGTTTCGTGGTCATGCAGTCGGATGGACGTGGCGGGCAGATGCAGCCGATCTCCAATCGGATGTGGCACAGTGGCTTTCTCCCCAGCCAGTTTCAGGGCGTGAAGTTCCGGTCCAAGGGCGATCCAATCCTTTATCTGAACAATCCTCCGGGAGTGAATGCCGCAGCCCAACGCGATGTGATCGATGCGACCGGGGCATTGAATCGCCAGCATGCCGGGCTGGTGGACGATCCTGAAATCGCGACCCGGATCAAGCAGTACGAGATGGCGTTTCGAATGCAGGCGAGTGTTCCCGATCTCATGGATCTGTCGAAGGAGCCGGCCCATATGCTTGAGCTGTATGGTGCCAAGCCTGGCGACGGAAGCTTTGCGTCAAACTGTTTGTTGGCTCGACGACTGGCGGAGCGGGGTGTTCGGTTCATTCAGCTGTATCATCGTGACTGGGATCATCACGGGAATATCAAGAATGACGTGAAACTGAAGGCAGAGGAAGTGGATCGAGCGACCGCAGCGCTGATTCAAGATCTCAAGCAGCGGGATATGTTGAAGGATACGCTGATCCTCTGGGGGGGTGAGTTCGGACGGACCCCGATGTCCCAGGGCGGGGATGGTCGTGACCATCACATCAAGGGCTTCTCAATGTTCCTCGCTGGAGGCGGCATCCAGGGAGGCATGAGCTATGGAGCGACCGATGAACTGGGATACCATGCTGCTGAGAATCCTGTTCATGTGAACGATCTGCACGCGACCCTCCTCCGCTTGCTCGGGATAGATCATCTGAAGCTGACGCATCGATTCCAGGGCCGTGACTTCCGGTTGACCGATGTCGCGGGAGAAGTGGTGAAGGGGATTCTGGCTTAGGAACCCGCCGATGGAACGGGCCTACAGTCCGCAGTAATTCTTAAATCTCCCACCCTGGGCGATAGCTGTGCTGGATGTATTCGCTGGCCTCCGGAAGATTGCTGACCACCATTCGGCGCTCGTCCCAGACCAGCTTGCGATCCGTACGGTGCGCCACATTTCCGAGCAGCATCGCTTCCGTGACCCTGCCCGCGAATTCGAAGTTGGCGATGGTAGACGCACCTGTGCGGCAGGCGTCCATCCACTCACAAAGCCGATGGGTGCGCGCCCCTGCGGATTCTAAAGCCAGAATCGATTGTTCGGGTTGTCCGTTCATCAATAGCTTCGCATGGCTGGGAGTCACTAAAACTTTTCCTGAGCTGCCCACCAGAAGCAGTCCCTCATCGGTGCTTTGCACGGACGGCTCCTCGAACCGGTTCGGGCATTGTCCACCGTGGTACCAGAAGAACGTAACCGGAGGGCTGGGGTCTTTCTGCGGATAAGTGGATCGCGTAATCAACCAGGATGGGGTGTTCTCCAGATGGACTGCAGGTCCCCAGGATTGGACCTTCGTCGGAGCGGTGAGACCGAGGGCTCGGTGAGCGAGGGAGTAGTACGGGGTTCCAGCATCGGACAACGTGCCACCGCCGAAATGCCACCAATGCCGCCACCTTCCGGGAAGATAGTCACTCCGGTATGGACGATTGAACAGAGGTCCCATCCAGAGGTCGTAGTCCACATGGTCGGGTGCGGCACTCGACCATGGTCGCCGATCCAGCTCGCCATGGCTGAGAGTGGTCCAGGCATGCACCTCGCTCACCGTCCCAAGGGTGCCGGTCTGAATCATCTCGATGACCCGGTCTTCCAGTGCAGGAGAGCCAAACGATCCGCCCAGTTGGGTGATGCGACGTCGACGGCGTGCCACGGAGGCGACCGTTCTCGCTTCGGAGATCGTATGGCTAAGGGGATCCGCGCAATACACGTGACAGCCCTGCTGCATGGCGATGATGCTCATGACGGCATGGGTGTGATCGGGTGTGGCAATGACCACGCCGTCCAGAGTTTCGCGATCGAGCATCTCACGAAAATCCGTGTAGAGTGCTGCGCGCGGCAGGTTCTGCGACGCGGATCGAAGTGATTGAGTGTTTACATCGCAGAGCGCGACGATGTTCTCTCGAGCACAGGTTTCGAGATGAAGCTCACCCTGACCCGAGACCCCAATCACACCCAGGCTCAGCTTCTCGTTGGCTGAGAGCCTGCGGTTGCCAGATCGACCTCGCCATCCGGTGAGGCAAAGGCTTCCAACCGCCAAGGATGAGGACTGCAGGAATTGCCGACGGGAAAACGAGTTTTGGATCACGTGCACGAGCCGAGTTCATCGCACCGAGGGCGGACATTGGAGTCGCCTTCTAGGGGCGCTGTCACAGATGGCCTGCGGTTCGATAGTTACGCCTGTTGACGCATCATCGGTCGGCAGAAATAACCAATACCGCCGATGATCGCGGCCCTGATCCGAGGCATCCAGAGGGGCGCGGGGAGAACTCCTTTCCTCACCAGGACTTGCTTAGAAAGTTATGTGCCACCTTCTGAGGAGTTCGAGAGATACGCCAATGGAGAAGGGGTAGAGTTAACCTATCGCTGAAGAGGCCGATGAAGCATTGGCGAGGAATCGGTCGCAGATAAATTTTTGTCACTCTTGGGACTTCATTCCCGCCTAGGTCTCCATTAGCTTGCATCTCGCATGGTTCAATACCGCTCAGTCATGTTCGTCTGCTCCGGCAACTACTATCGTAGCCGTCTTGCAGAAATTTTATTCAACCACCATGCACGGGAAGCCGAGATCAATTGGGATGCGGATTCACGGGGGTTGATCGAAAAGGTCCGCTACGAGGGCTTATCTCCGAGCGCGATTCGCTATCTCGAGCGTCTGAAGTTTGAAGGCATCGAGCAGTACGGTCGCAATCCCCAGGCGCTCACTCTCAAGGATCTTGAGCACACGCATCTGCTGGTGGCCCTGAATCGCACCGAGCACGAGCCGATGATGAAGGGTCGTTTTGGTCAGGTGCCCACGGTGATGGAGAAGCAGGGAAAACTCCGCTACTGGAATGTCTATGACGTTCCAACCTCCGGTGGTTTGCTGAAGGGGCTCTTCCGCCCTGGACCTGAGCGGGCTTGCCAGGAGGAAGAGAGCGGCACAGAGCACATTCACTTCGCCGTTCAATCCCTGGTCTCAGAGCTCTCCCGGCTCAAAGACGCCCCGCTAAAGAAGTGAGTCGTAATTCTGCGGACCCGATTCGGGCCCCCTTCGTTGCGTTGGCTGTCTTCTGTAACGTGGGCCGTATCGGCCCATCCCC
>JAYTTC010000682.1:0-3722 GCA_043745255.1 Verrucomicrobiales bacterium | reverse complement strand
GCCAAAGTTGTACGAAACGCACTCCGCGCTCCAAGAGACGCCTCGCAATGAGAGTCTGTCTGCCATGGACTCCGCTGCCGTAGAGATCGCGGAGGTGCTGAGGTTCACGCGAGATATCAAAAGCATCGGCAGCCTCAGTCTGCATGCGGAAGGCAAGTTCGAATGATTCCATTCGCGCGTCGAGTCGCGGATCCAGTCGCTCGCGACGATGGGCTTGATTGAAAGTGCGGAGCAGGTCGAGTTGCCGACGTTGAGCCTCAGGCGTCGCATGCGGGCTGCGGATGTTCTCAATCAGCCGATCTACATCCGTGTGCTGTGAGTCTACGTAGGTCCCCTGATACGCTCCGGGCAAGAAGGCCGACTGCCAATTCTCCGCGCTCTTGATGGGATATCCGCCAGGACACATGGAGATAAAGCCAGGTAGATTCTGGTTCTCGGCGCCGAGTCCGTACATCAACCACGACCCGAGGCTCGGGCGAGTCTGAACGGAATCGCCGCAATTCATGAGCATGAGCGACGGCTCATGGTTCGGTACTTGCGCCTGCATCGATCGGATGACAGCGATGTCGTCGGCGTGTTGCGCCGTTTTTGCAAAGAGCTCGCTGACTTCAATGCCGCTGCGTCCGTAGCGTTGAAATTTGAAGGGGGAGGGGAACGCGGCTCCGGTCTTGCGCTCGGTGAGCAGCGTTTGCTGCAGAGTTTTGCCCGCATACTTGAGCAAGGCGGGTTTTGGATCGAAGGTGTCCACATGGGAGGGCCCACCATTCAGAAAGAAATGGACGATGCGCTTCGCCTTGGGCGCGAAGTGTGGGCCCCGCGGAGTGGAGCCAGTTGCACTCTGCTGGCCCAGCAGGCCGGCCAGCCCGAGCATGCCGAAACCCATGCCGGAGCGGCGCAGGAAATCGCGTCGAGTGAGCGGAGCAGGAAAGCCGTGGAATGCGGAGTTCATCAGTCAACAAATACGAATTCGTTTGTGAGCATGAGAGTCTGTGCCAGCTGTTCCCACAATGTGAGCGGGTCGCTGGCGGGTCCGGCGAAGTCCTTTTGCGCATCGCTTTCGCCGCCGGAGTCTTCCTTTCCGATCGCGGCAATCCTTGGCTTCTCACCCCTCGGTCTCGGCCCACTGGCGTTTGGTTGAACGAAGGCGATCGCTGCCTCCAACTCCGCAGCGCTGGGCTCGCGCTGAAAGAGGAATTGGTAGAGGCGTCGCACTCGCTCAGTCCCTGCGCCGCCTCCGCGTTGGGAGCGTCGAACGAGTTCCTTCGCTCTCGCCGCGAGGAAAGGATGGTTCAGCCCAAACAGAGCCTGCTGCGGCACGATGGTGTCGGTGCGCTGAGGAATGCAGAGATCTGGATTCGCAAAATCGAAGGTGCGCATCACGCTCGGCAATCCTTCGCGATCCACTTTGGCGTAGAGGGTGCGACGGGCGTTCTGCGCGCCAAACAACTCCGTCGCTTTGCCGCCAAGGCGAGTCTCGAGCTCGCCGGTACTCGCCAGCCACGCGTCGCGCATCTCCTCAAAACTGAGTCGATGCGTGTTCATCCTCCAGAGTAGACGGTTCTCCGCGTCCGCTTCCTGAGACTTGAACGCTGCGCTTCCGTTCTCTGGAGCGAGGGAGCTTTGCTGATACGTGGCGGAGAGCAGGATTCGGCGATGCAGACTCTTCAGACTCCAGCCTTCGTCCATGAAGCGCCGCGCGAGCCAGTCGAGAAGCTCGGGATGGCTCGGCAACCCAGCGCGTTTTCCAAAATCGCTCGGCGTTGGAATCAGCCCCCGCCCGAAGTGCAACATCCAGACTCGATTCACCATCACTCGCGCGGTCAGGGGATTGTCGGCTGAGATGATGGCCTGCGCGAATTCCAGGCGTCCGCTCCCATGAGTAAAGGGACGAGCTTCGTTTTGTGCAAGCACCTGGAGGAATTGCCGCGGCACTTCCTCGCCCTCGGTCAACGGGTTGCCGCGCTTGAACACCCGGGTTGCCGTCGGCGTTGTGCGATCCACCAGAAGGGTGGCGTGAGCAGGCGCTTCCGCCGACTGGATCAGCCACCGATCGACTTCTCCCTGCAATTTCCATAGCTCGGTAGTGATGTCGGTTGGGAAGAACCATTCATTGTTTGCAAGATGCTCCTCCGGCACCGAGCAGGGCGAGTCGGGTCCATAGAGAACACGCCGCAGGGACTCTGACTGGGAATCGGCCAAGGCCTTCGCCGCAGGTTCGGATTTGAGCAAATCTCGCCATTGCTTTTCCACTGTCGCAAACAATGCACCATAACGTTCCGCCACCTCACGCAGAGTGGTAGGGGTGGTGGCAAAAGCTTGCGCGACGAGTGGATGCAGTCCAGGCGTTACGCTGACGGCGTGGCGGGCAAAGTCTGTCGGACGCAATCGCATAAACTCGTGCCAGGCGGTGAAGATGGGGTCGTGGCGCTGTTGTGCTTCCGCCAGATAGCGCTGCCATCGACGCACGAACACAGGGTTGATGTCGTTCACACCGAGCAATTGACTGAAAGTTTCTCCGGGATATTTCTCCAACTCCAGCTGAGCGAGGAGATGGTCGGTCACCGTGGCTCTCACACGAGCCGATTGCTCCTCTCGTCGCAGGGTGAAGATATCGTGAAGCTTCTGCTCGCGGACGCGCAGTTCCTTGTTGAACGCCTCATCCATGGAGGCTGACGCGCAGGGGACTAGCTGTTCGGCGCAACTCCGGAACACGCCGTAGATCGCGTAGTAATCCCGTGTGGGGATGGGGTCGAACTTGTGATCGTGACAGCGCGCACAAGCCACACTGAGGCCTTGAGTGGTGCGCATGACGACATCAATGCGGTCATCGATGATGTCCGGCATGACGCCGAGAAAACGACGGCCGAGGGTGAGGAAACCCATCGCTGCCAGATGGGGGGAACCTGAAGGTACGACTTGATCGGCAGCCAGCTGGAGGAGCAAGAAGCGATCGTAGGGCAGGTCCTCGTTCAACGAGCGCACCACCCAATCGCGGTAGGGCCAGGCATGGACGAACTGGCTTTCCTCTCGTGCATACACATAGCCTTTGGTGTCGGAATACCTCGCCACATCCAGCCAGTGCCTGGCCCATTGCTCGCCGTAATGAGGCGACGCGAGCAGTCGATCGATCACTTTTTGGAATGCGTTCGGTGAAGGGTCTCTCACGAAGGCGTCCACTTCCTCCTGGGTCGGCGGCAATCCCAGCAGGTCGAAGGTGGATCGACGGATCAAGGTGCGTCTGTCGGCGGGTGCGCTGGGGTGCAATCCTGCCTGCTCCAAACGTGCGAAAATGAAGCGATCCACGTCCTGTCCGCTCCACGAGTTCTGCGCCAGTTCCGGTGGCTGCGGGTGGCCAACGGGTTGAAAAGCCCAGTGCTTCCGGCCGGTCGCAATATCAATGGCTTTGGGCGAAGCGGATGTGTTTGTTTCGCGTCGAGCGGAGGCGTCACGCTTCAGCGCACCTCCATCCGTCTCGGCAGCCTGCGCGACGAAGACGGCCCCCAGGACCAGCGCCGCCCAGCACCTCAGAGTGCAGGAGAGAGTGGGGAGATTGCTTCTCATGGATGGTCACTCATCAGCTTATCGAAGGGGTTACTTCAGAAACCTAGGCTCAATTTTGAGAGTCATGGCGATGACCAGCATGGTATACGGCGGAAAATCAGAGTCAAACGATCGTGGCGGAATGGCACGGGCCGGGTGTGATTAAAAGGGGGTGAGAATGG
>JAYTTC010000681.1:0-3725 GCA_043745255.1 Verrucomicrobiales bacterium | reverse complement strand
CTTTTTCGATTTGCGAGGGTCACATCCCTTTGTCCAACACTCAATCTATCTGATCGTTACGCGGCCAGGCTTTCAAGCTTATTGCGGGAGCGGGATGAGTCCGCCTCTGGATTTGCAGAAATGAATTTCGTCGGGAATCCGCGTCCCGAATCACACAATGCCTGTTCAGCGTCTTCGTCTCCGGCGACGCGGACACGGATTTGTACGTCGACGGAGCTTCTTAAGCACTATTAGGCTTTCGGCAGCCGCTCGCGACTCCGGGGATCAGGAGAAGAGCTGCTCTTCGGAGCGGTGAAGTTCTTGCCCGGACGGAGCTTCTACGCTCTACTGGAATAATGTCTACCCCAGTCGTTCCAGCTGTTCAATCAGGGGGAAGGTGTCTCTCTCTGTCGCTGATTTGTCTTCTCGGAGCGTTCCTTTTTTTGGGTGAGTCGGCAGTCGCGGACACCGTCGTCAAGCTCGGGGCTGTGACGCAGATTTCGGGTCCGCAGGATCTGGATCTGGACGGCGAGTTTCTCTACGCGATCAACTTCAGCACCGACGATCCTCCACGGACCGTTCATGGAGTCACTTTTCTCCCCGACAACAAAAAGATTCCTGGCGCAACGCTCGTGGGCCCGCAGCAGGTGACGCCCTGGCAATCGAAGCCGGAGTTTGGATCCACCGTGGATGCGAATCAGCTCGAGGAGATTTTTGCTGACATCCGATGGGCGAATACAGGGTCCTCGGAGCGACTGCGAGCGACCCTGGTGGTGACCAATGCAGAGGAATACAAACTTCAGATACTGATTTCCGGGAACTCTCCTGAGGATCGACGATGGGACATCCGGGTGAACGGCAAGGATGCAGTCGATGAAATCACGTCCTTGGGGGCGTCCCCCGGCCAGACTTACTCGGTGAACCGTGCCACCGTCTACACCTATCAATTCGTCTCTTCGACCAACAAGCTGGTCGTCGAAATGGGAACTCTGTTCGGGATCAACGACGGAGGAGATCGAAACCCCATATGGCAGGCTCTCACCCTCAAGCGCGTCTTCACCCCTCCAACTCCGGACGATATTACCCTCACGCCAGATCATTTTTTTGGAACTCAAGCGGCTTCGATCGGGCATCTGCGAGCTGTCGATCGCAAGAGTCAGACCACACATCTGTTCTCTCTCGTTGCAGGTTTCGGAGATACGGATAACTCCAAGTTCACTCTGGCGGGATCAGACTTTTTTTCGCGTCCTTTTGATTTTTCAGCCCAGCCAGCGGGTTCCGTCTATTCGATTCGAGTACGGGCCACCGATTTGGGGGACGCGAAGAGGTTCCTGGAAAAAAGCCTCCAACTCACCCTCGCCGCAGCCCATGCCCCGACCGGGCTGACTCTCGACGCGCTCTCGATCAGCTCCTTCGCTCGTCCTGGCGCGATAGTCGGTCACATCCGGGCGTTGGATGCCGATGACTTCGATCGGCATGTCTTTGAGCCTCTCGCGGGCAACGGGGATTCAGACAACGCTTTGTTTGGAGTGGTTGGGAACGAGCTGCGCTTAGCTCAAGCGCTGCCTGCGGGTCGAACTCAGTTGAACCTTCGTCTGCAAGCCACGGATCTCGCGGGGCTCTCCCTATCGACGGCTCTAGTCTTGCCGGTGACGACGCCTATTATTCGCATCAATGAATTGCTCGCCAGCAGTCTCGGCGGCACGCCTGACGAGGCCGGGCAGTCTCAGGAATATATCGAACTTCATAACGAGCTGCCCCAGTGGGTCGATCTCGCCGGTTCCTATCTGACCGATCAGCCAAGCAATCCGACTCGATGGAAATTCCCTGCGAGTGCCATCCCTCCCTACGGTTTCCTGGTGATCTTGGCGGACGGAGCCGGAGTCGCTCCTCCAGGATCCGCCCTCCTCCACGCGAGCTTCTCGCTCGATGCCACGGGCTCGCGAGTTCAGTTGGTTTGGCCCGATGGACAAACCGTGGCGAGTCGACTGGAGGCCCCCGTATTCTATCCCGGAGTTTCCTATGGCGTTGGGACGGATGGGCGTTTGGGATACTTTGCCGCGACCACTCCGGGAACTACGAATTCGATGCAGTCTGAATTTGGAGAGAACTTGGTGTCGTTCAGCACCGCGCATGGTTTCTACACCAAGTCTTTCAGCCTTTCCCTGACGTCCGCGGTTCCTGGCTCGACCCTTTGGTATACCACCGATGGATCCCTTCCAGCCACCAATCGAGGGACGGTCTACACTGCTCCGATCCTGATCAAACCCAATACAACCGGGGTGAACCGCGGGACACGGATCATCCGAGCGCTTGCGGCGAGTCCTGCTGCCGCCTACGCGCCGGTACAGACGCAAACCTATCTTTTCATCGACGGAGAGAGCGGGCCCCTGGTGGATGGGGTGGTTGGGCAGTCACAACTCGTGGCCTCCATTGTGAAGAGCCCGGTCTATGGACCGCTGATGCATGACGCGTTGCTCGCGCTTCCCGCCGTTTCGCTAGTGTTGGAGCTGGGTCCTGATGGACGAGAGCGATCGGCATCCTTGGAGCTGTTTGATCCGGCGGGACAGGAGGAGGGATTCCAAATTGATTGCGGTATCAAAGCCAGCGGGACGACGAGTTTGGCATCTCCTAAGTTGAGCATGGCGGCGAAGTTTCGCTCCGATTACGGGCGATCGAAACTGCAATACCCTTTGTTTGCCAGAGGATCGATGGTGCCCGCCGAGGCTGCCACGGAGTTCAAATCATTGCGTCTTCGAAGTCATTCCCATGACACGTTCTTTTGGTTAGGCACGTCGGAGAATCCTCCGGTTCCTTATGGCAATCCTCCGGTGAACCGAAGCGGTGACGCTCAGCTGACCCGAAATCCCTGGATCGACGAAATGCAGTTGCTGATGGGCCAAC
The DNA here is from genome assembly GCA_043745255.1 of Verrucomicrobiales bacterium. Classification (GTDB taxonomy): domain Bacteria; phylum Verrucomicrobiota; class Verrucomicrobiia; order Limisphaerales; family UBA11320; genus UBA11320. The sequence continues at coordinate 842 of JAYTTC010000681.1, read as the reverse complement.
CCGGCAAGCACGGCCGTCAGGTGCATCTCTTTCTCAACGGGGCCTACCACGGGATCTATCACATTCACGAGCACGCGGATGATGACTACATGGCCAGCTACTATCCCGGCCGATCGAGTGATTTCCATTTTAGCGCCGCAGCCCTCAGCGGGAGCGATCACGCCGCTGGCGACACGTGGCGCGAACCTTGGAATGCAATGAAAGCAAGTTTGAGGATCTATTCCGAGGCGGTCCGGTGGGTGGACGTGACGAATCTCTGCGACTACATGGTTCTGAGCTTTTACGCCGGCAATGACTGGGATTGGTCCGCTCAGCACAATTGGTCCGCAGCGGGGCCTAGGTTGCCCGATCGGGGAGGATGGAAGTTTTTTGAACAGGACTCCGATATCACGCTGCAGGATATCATCGCCGACTGCACGGATCAGGATGTTCCCGATGGGATTTTCACCGCACTGATGGTTCACCCAGACTTCCGTTCGTTGTTCCGAGATCGGGTCTACCACCACTGCTTCAACGGCGGCGCACTGACCCCACGGGTAGCAGGCGGACTCTATGAGGCTCGAATGAACGAGATCACCAACGCGATCGTGGCCGAAACAGCGAGGTGGCAACCCTCCAGCAGCGTCAGTCCGCTTCCCTGGGACCGAAATCAGGAGTGGACCACGGAATGGAAATACCTTCGCGAAACTTTTTTTCCCCTGAGAAACACGCGACTGGTCGAGCAACTTCGCAAGCATCCCAGCTGGTGGCCACTGGATCCGCCGGAGCTGGGTCAGCTCAGCGGAGTGGTATCCGCCGGGTACGAGCTCAGAGCCAGCACGCTCTCCGGCGTGATGTATTAC
>JAYTTC010000680.1:0-3744 GCA_043745255.1 Verrucomicrobiales bacterium | reverse complement strand
AGGAACGACTTCGGGTTTTGTCGGGCATCAATGTCGAGAGACTGGAAAAGCAGCGAGAGACTCTGCTCTTAAAGATAGCGGCCATCGACCGGCAGTTTGAAAAAGTTGCCGGGCTTCTCGGACTAAATGCCCCTTCAGCGAAAGGATCAGTTTCGGGCAAGCGTGGTAAACGGAAGCGAACTCATCCCGCAGTCCTGCTGAAGAACATCTTGGACACCCTGGCCAGCAACAAGAAGGGCCTGTCGCAGATCAATCTCAGCAAGAAAACCGGCATTAACTACCAGAGCTTAGTCGGCTGGCTGAAAAAGAATACCGACAAAGTGCGGAGCGAGGGAAATCGGAAGGAAAAGCGGTATTTTCTGAAGTGATTCTGAATACGTGAGCTGGATCTTATGAGCCACTGGAGTCAGGCGCTCGGATTTCTGTTTCACACACCCGGTCCTGGGCACAAAGAACCGCAGGGAATTCAGGAGCGTTTGAAAATTTAACGTGCCTGGGAACCCTGCGGTTTGTTTGTTTCGGAACGATGCGTCGGCTTCTATGTTTCATGGGCTCAAAATCTCGGTTTTGCTCTTGTTCCTCGTCTTGGCTGAATCCGGGTTCAGTGCGGACACTATTCCCGTCACCCTGCGCATCGACGCGAACAAATCCAGGGGAGCCCTCCACGCGATTTGGCGTTTTTTCGGAGCCGATGAGCCGAACTATGCCTATATGCAGCACGGTAGAAAGTTGATCGGCGAGCTGGGCGAGTTGCGACCCAATCAGGTCTTCTTTCGTGCGCACAACCTGCTGACTTCAGGCGATGGTACGCCGGCGCTGAAGTGGGGTTCCACTGGGGCATATAGGGAGGATTCCCGAGCGGCACCCTTCTACGACTGGACGATAGTCGATCGCATTTTTGACACCTACCATGAGCGAGGAGTTAGGCCCTATGTTCAGATTGGATTCATGCCGAAAGAGCTCTCGATCAAGCCCGAGCCTTATCAACATCATTGGACCCCCCAGGCCCGCTATGATGAGATCTACACCGGATGGGCCTACCCACCCAAGGACTATGCTAAGTGGGCTGAGTTGGTCTTTCAGTGGACACGGCACTGCGTTGAGAAGTACGGGGCTAACGAGGTTGAGTCATGGTATTGGGAGGTTTGGAATGAGCCGAATATCGGTTATTGGCGGGGCTCTCGAGCGGAATTTCTCAAGCTTCATGACTTTGCCATCGATGCGGTTCGACGGGCACTTCCCAGCGCTCGGGTGGGCGGAGCCGACACGGCCGGGAGCGGTGGATCCTTCACACGCGAATTTTTGGAGCATTGTTTGCGAGGCACTAATTTCGCCACAGGAAAGGTCGGTACGCCCCTCGATTTTGTTTCGTTTCATGCCAAGGGGTCGCCTAGCACGACCAACGGACATGTCCGAATGGGCATTGCAAACCAGCTACGTACGATCGAGGAAGGGTTCCGTTTGGTGGCTTCGTTCCCTGAGTTCAAGAGAACGCCCATCGTCATCGGAGAATCCGATCCGGAAGGTTGCGCAGCCTGCCAAGGGTCTTCGCTCGCCTACCGCAACGGCACCATGTATTCGAGCTACACGGCAGCCTGTTTTGCCCGCAAGCATGATCTCGCCATGAAATGCGGTGTGAACCTGGAGGGAGCGTTGACCTGGGCTTTCGAGTTTGAAGATCAGCCCTACTTCGCAGGTTTCCGATCGCTGGCCAGCAATGGAATCGACAAGCCTGTGCTGAATGTTTTCCGTATGTTTTCCATGATGACCGGACGCCGAGTTGCAGCGGAAAGTAGTCGCGAGGTGTCGCTCGAGACTATGCTCCAGCAGGGAGTGCGAGGAGAGCCTGACATCGCAGCACTAGCGAGTCTGGATCTGGATGCGCGGCAGCTGTGCGTGCTCGCCTGGCACTACCATGATGATGATCTGACGGGACCCGATGCGGAGGTGAACTTGAGCGTGGAGAATCTCCCCATCGCGAACGAGGAGGTTCGGATAGAACACTTCCGTGTCGATGAGGATCACAGCAATGGATTCACGGCATGGAAACGCATGGGATCACCCCAGGCTCCAAATCCGGTCCAGTACGCCGCGCTGGAGCAAGCCGGACATCTCGCGCTCATCGCGACCCCGGGTCGGGTGCCGGTGTTCCGCGGGCGGGGGGCGCTGAGCTTTCGGCTGCCACGACAGGCTGTGTCGCTCTTGAGGTTCAGTTGGTAGTGGAGCGGGATTTCATCCTCGAACGTTCGCGTTCTGGCGTTGGCCAATGACGGGCGCGCTTATGCCTCGTGTTGGCTAAGTGTTCGGAGTCTTGTGGCGGGTCTGCCGTCGTTGCGTCGGTTGTCTTCTGTAGTGTGGGCCGTATCGGCCCATCCCCAGGCCTCCTCTCTTCGAATCTGCGAGAATTCATTCTCACCCACTCTTACTCTCCCTCTTCCTAGCGGGCCGGCAGGAGACCGGAAATGACCCGACCGTCGCTCAAGGCGATGGGTCGTCCGATGGGGGTGATGATCTCCTTGTCCGGGTTGATCCCAAGCGCGGATTGAAGAGTGGAGTGAAGGTCTTGAACCGAGACCGGATGTTCCGGTGCTCTGCTTTCCCCGTTCGGGTCGGTTGAGCCGATCGCCTGTCCCCCGCGAATCCCGCCACCGGTCAGCGCCACCGAAAAGCCGTAGGGCCAATGGTCACGGCCTCCCAGCGGGTTGAGTTTGGGGGTGCGACCGAACTCTCCGCCGCACATCACCAAAGTGGAGTCGAGCAGTTTTCGTTCTTTCAGATCTCGAACCAACGCGGCAAAAGCAGGATCGAGCACTCCGACTCGCTTGCGTTGGAGCTCGTGATTGTTCACATGAGTGTCCCATCCGGTCAGAGTTACCTCAACGCAGCGCACGCCGTTTTCGATCAATCTCAGCGCGGCGAGGCATCCTCGTCCGAACGCGCTGTCTCCGTAAGCGGCTCGTTGCGACACCGGGGCTTCATTGACATTGAATGCCCTCAGTTGTTCCGAGCTCATCATTTTCAGCGCCCGTAACATCGTGTCCTGGTGGAGGGTGATGTCGGCATCGAGATGAGTGGCTCGTCCGGAGCTGAACGCACCTTCGATCACCGAAAGATCCCTCATCCGCTGACTCGCTCGCGACGCTTTTACCTGAGCCTTCAGATCCTGAACCGGCTTCTGCGGGTCGTAGACTTGGAAGGCATCATACTGCGCACCGAGGTAGCCGCCTCTCGCCGGCCATTGATCGGGCAGGATCGAAATGTGCCGAGGAATATCCACTCCCGCATCGCTCGATTCATGACATAGGATGGCTCCGATGGACGGGTGCACGACGGTGGGAACCGGGCGGTAGCCGGTCTTCATGTTGTACACCGCGCGCTCATGATCTGCTTCCTTGCTCACCACGGAGCGGACCAAGGCGATGTCTTGCATAAGCTCCGGGAGATGTCCGAATCCCTCGGCGAGCTGGAGTCCCGCGACAGCGGTCCTGACTGCCTTGGTGCCGAAGGCGGTCTTGCTCAGCGGATGGGGGTCGAAAGTCTCGAGCTGGCTTGGAGCTCCAGCCATCCACAGAATGATCACCGAGCGCGCCGGCTTGCCTGAGGGAGACTGTTCCTGCTCGCGCGCGAGCAGTTGGGAAATCGGAGTCAGCCAGGCGATTCCGCTCATCCCGGCAAGCTTCAGAAGCGTCCGCCGCGAGAGGTGTTCGGGTGAACCGCAGGGATGCTCTGGCGATAAGGGATTCA
>JAYTTC010000679.1:0-14122 GCA_043745255.1 Verrucomicrobiales bacterium | reverse complement strand
GTATCGGCCCATCCCCCGGCCCGATCGTCCGATACGGACGACACTACAGAAGCCGGACTGCAGTTCTGTAGCGTGGGCCGTATCGGCCCATCCCCCGGCCCGATCGTCCGATACGGACGACACTACAGAAGCCGGACTGCAGCTCTGTAGTGTGGGCCGTATCGGCCCATCCCCTCCGATTCGTCCGATGCGAGCGACGCTACGGAAGCAGGGCACCGCATCGGGGCCCGTGGAGTGTAAAGACCAAGGCCAGGCTAGGTGGGTTCCCCTTTTGGAGGAGGAGTCCCCTCCCAAGCGGGTTCGGCTTTTTGCGACTCCTGCGCCTTTTCGCGGCTAAGCCTGGCTCCGCTTTTCTTCGTTCCCTGCTACCGCTCGATAGGGCTCTCTTGCCCTGGAGAGCTCCTATTGAGAGCATCGAAGAAACATGCTGCCTGAACTCACCAGCTTCCAATGGATGCTCGCTCTGCTTGCAGGGTTGGGGATCGGCATCTCCAAGAGTGGACTCCCGGGAATTAGCCTGCTTCACGTGGTGATCTTCGCTCAACTCTTCGATGCGCGCGCCTCCACGGGAATCGTTCTCCCGATGCTGATCTGCGGCGATATCGGCGCGGTGCTCCTATTCCGCCGACACGCGCATTGGAACCACGTGTTTCGCACACTGCCACCAGCGCTGGTCGGCGTCGCGATCGGATGGTTCGTGATGCGCCAAATGCCGCAGGCGCAATTCAAACCCGTGATCGGCTGCATCGTTCTCGCACTTGCGCTGCTCCAACTGTTTCGAAACTGGCGACCCGCACTCTTCTCGCACCTGCCCCATACTCGCGCGTTCGCGTGGACCATGGGGCTGGTCGCAGGGGTCACCACCATGCTGGCCAATGCGGCAGGACCCGTGATGGGGCTTTACTTGCTGTCGGTCGCACTGCCCAAGGCAGAGTTCATCGGAACCAGCGCCTGGTTTTTTCTACTCATCAATCTGCTCAAGGTTCCCTTCAGCGCGCAGCTGGGCTTAATCCATTCCTCCACACTGCTTTTTAATGCGGTGTTTGTGCCCTGCATCGTCTGCGGACTGTTCCTCGGCAAAGCGATCATCAACCGAATTCCTCAACGATGGTTCGACAGTCTGGTCCTGGCCTTCGCGGTCATCGCGTCCGTAAAACTTCTCGGCCTCTTCTAAGAAGTCGGACGGGGAAGGCTAAAAACCAGGCCGGGCCGACGACGCGTTGCGCGTTGTCGGCCCGGGGGAATCATCGGCTCTCGAAGTTATCGGCTGCGAGAGTCCAACGCGGACGAGGTGCTATTGAATTAGTTTCAGCACGGACTGGGGCAGAGCATTCGCTTGCGCGAGCATCGCGGTACCGGACTGAACCAGGATGTTGTATCGAGCATACATGGTGCTCTCCTCCGCCACATCGACATCTTTGATACGACTGTTGGCGGCGGTGAGGTTGTCGCGCAGTACGGACAGCTGCTCGGAGGTGTACTGCAGCCGGGCCAGGCTCGCGCCAGCGATCGCGCGATCGGCAGCCAGCTGCGTGATGGCGTTCTTCACCACCGTGAGGGCGCTTGCGGCGCCGCCGGTGGTCGCCACCGTGGAAGTGGCCAGCGCGGTGTAGGTTGCCGTGCCTAGGTCGACGCCCGACATGTTAAACGTCGCACCTTCGCTATCAATGGTCACCGCTAGCGCGGAGGAACTGAAGAGACTCACTCCATTGAAGTCTTTGCTGGAAACATTCGTGATATAAGCGGACAGCGTGGAGAATTCGTTCTGATACAACGTCCGGTCACTGTTACTCTTGGTAACGTCCAATGACAGGATCGCCAGCTCGCTCATGCGATCCAGCGCTTTGGCCACCTTGCTCATGAACCCGTCTTGGGTCTGGCTGAAGGAAACCGCGTTGCCGATGTTGTTCTTTGCGGCAAGGGTTCGACTGATCTGCGCGTCGAAGCGCATGGAAACCGCGAGACCTGCAGCATCGTCCTCAGGTGAAACGATCTTCGATCCAGAAGAAAGTCGAGCCAACGACTTGGTCAGATTCGTGGTGGATTCAGAGAGGCGACGAGCACCGCTCTGGGCGGAACTGTTAGTATTAATAACCATAAACTTCCATGTAACCCCAGACGGGGTTGGTATTTCTGCGACGTCCTGTCGCGGGCGGGTTTTCTTCCTTGAGGCACCCACCGTTTTCCCCTGCTGGCTGATCCTTCAGGCCGCCAGCCGCCTGGTCATCAAGACAGCCAGTTGATCGACTCTTGAGGTGAAAACTTGAGATCAAACCACCCCAAGCGTTACCCCTTGTCTCCGAGATAGTAACGGAATCAAACGGACGGGAATCGCTCAGCAAAACCAAAGTCTCAACTCGCCCCCGCCACCGTTTCCCTCCTAAGAATCCTGCGATGTGCTGTTGATAGGAAGGCGCTTGTACCCTAACTTCACTCGTCCACATGGCTGATGAATAGTGAACGAGCTGATGCGTCATATCAGCAGCGTTAACGGGACTCATTTGAAAAACTAACAAAACAGACAAACGACCCGGCGCTGAGACGTTTCTCAACTCAATTCCATGAAACCTTCCTCTGCCAGTATTTGGAGCGGATTCCTGCTCTCGGTGATGGTCGCAGCGAGCACGGGTTGCAACGGACGCGAAACCCCGGGTAGCAATCTCTCAGGTGGAGTTATTGCCTCGAACGCAGTCATTGCGGAGGCTTTGATCCCTCCCATCGCAGCCCCCCCTCTCCAATCGTCGATACCCACGCCGCCGGTTTCTGAACCGGCGAACCTCGCCCCCAATCTGCGGGAGATCGCGAAGTTGGCCAACGCCGGGGTGAACGACTCAGTGATGTTGGCGTTCATCGAAAAGAGCACGAACCTGTACACTCTAAGCCCCGATGATCTGATCTATCTCAGCGATATTGGTGTGGCTCCTGCGGTGATCACGTTGATGCAACGGAAAGGTTCACCTAATACACCGACTCCTGTCGTTGCCCCTGGGGTGGGAGGTCAGAACAGCGAGGTGCCAGCCGTGTCCTGGGTCACGCCCGCGCCGACTCCGCCCTCGGTTCAGCAATCGGGGAGCACTTTTACCGCGCCCGAGCCAACCACGACAGTCATTACTCCGAACTACGTTCCCACTTACACTCCCCCGCCCAATCTCGCGCCCGCTCCGATCGTCGTTCAGCAGCCGGTGGTCGTGGAGCAGCCGGTATCAGTTTCCTATTTTCATGAGGCTCTGGGGCCCTATGGTTCCTGGGTGGATGTGGATGGATACGGGCGCTGCTGGCGACCGGACTACGCGCGGCTCGGCTCCGATTGGCGGCCCTATGCCGATGGCGGCAGATGGGTGTGGACGGATAGCGGGTGGTATTGGCTCTCAGACTATCCGTGGGGTTGGGCGACATTTCACTACGGCCGGTGGTCCCACTCATCGCCCCACGGGTGGGTCTGGATTCCGGATACCGTTTGGGCGCCGGCCTGGGTTTGCTGGCGTCAGAACACCAGCCATTGTGGATGGGCACCGCTCCCGCCCGGAGCGTACTACCAGCCTGCCTCTGGATGGTGGTATCGCGATCGTTACGTCGGCATCGACTTCGGATTCGACATCGGCTTTTCCTTTTTCACCTTCATACCCTGGAGCCGATTCTGCGAGTCGCATCCTCATCATTTTTATGCATCCAGAGCGCACGCAGACACGCTCTATCGTGATTCACGAGTCGCGAACAACACGGTGGTTGGAAACAACAACACGGTAGTGTTTTCGGGCGTTGGGCTCAGTGCTGTGCGAGCGAACAGCCGCTCTCCTATTCCTCAGGCCGCTCTCCGTGAGTCCGCATGGACTGCGGCCGGTGGAGTGCCTCGCGAGAGGATGGACCAGACGCAAGGCAGTCTGGTCGTGCAGAGCCCCCGACTCGCCTCTGCGCCGCCTTCCAAACCTGGAGCGGTCTCCGGGACAGGCGGCAAATGGGCCCCTGCCTCGTCCTCCCCGTCTCCCCGAACGGGATCTACCGCCGACTCGGGTGGACCCTCGACCTCCACGCTGTCTCCGCGCGATGCCTCATTTCGCGCCGGCCGCACCGGATTTGAACCCGCGGCAGGCTCCGGATCGGTTTTCATTCCGGCCACACGATCCGGCGTCCCGCAGGTGAATCCGTCGACTCCAGTTCGTTCGTCCACCATCCCCTCCGCCACCAGCGTCCCGCCGACTGCCGACAGCTCGGTCACCAAGGGGGTTCGGTTCTCTCCGTCTTCGTTCACACCGGTCGTTCCGAGCCCAACACTAGGAGGAGGAGCGGGAGGCAAACGTTACTCGCCCACCGCGGTGGCGCATCCAATCGACACCCCTTCAGTTCCTGGCTCAGCCGTCCTACGGCCTTCAGTCTCACCGCCGACATCGCCGCCGCTGACTTTGCCGCCTCGGATCGCCGGAACGGCCAATGCCAACCCTCAGCCGGCATTTCGAGCACCCTCGATAGCGATCACTCCGACCCCCAATGCACCCGTTCGCAGCTTCGATCCGGGCTCTGCGAACCTCGCTCCGGCACCCGTTCGAGTCTACACCCCACCCTCAGGCTCGATTGGGGGCACCCCCGCGAGTCGGGGATTTCCAATCCCGAGCCAACCGCCTGCGTTTTCGGCGCGTCAGTCCTCCCCGCCCGCCTACACTCCGCCAGGGAATGGGGGCACCCCTGCGAGTCGGGGATTTCCAGTCCAGAGCCAACCGCTTGCGTACACTCCGCCTTCGGTTGGAAGCGCTCCGGCGAGTCGTCCGCCCGCTCAAGCAGCTGCGCCCCCCACCGCGTCCCACGGCAGCTCGGGAAAAAAAGAGCGGTGATATTTAAGCCCCACTGAAGGACACCATGCACCGACCTAATTCGGCATCCAGAGAGTTCGTTTTTGCTAGGTGGATGAAGCTCGGGCTAGCTGGGTGCCGACGTTCTTAGAACGAGAAAAAGCCTCCACGGTGATTTCCTTTTGCCTCTTTGCGCCTTTTTCCGTGACGAAACCGTTTCTTTAGGGTCTATAGCAGTCCTTCAATTCGCCGGGAGCTTGGATTCTTTGCATCCAATCCGGGGATTGTTCGTTCTTTTCCGCACAGCCGTCGTCGTTGCTTAACGGGTACCGACAGGTGGGGCATGGCGCTCTGGTTTTCGCGAACAAATGTTCGATTGATGACTCCGGAGATTTCATGGCACGAACCACCTGCAACCTGACAATGACTTCATCACGACCGTACGGCGGGGAGTCTCTGAGTGGGTGTGGTGCATTCGGCTGAGCTGAAAAGCTCCGCCACACCTCTTGACGCCGTGGTCGGCCGCCAACATACTGCGCGGCTCTTTTCGCAGCCCGAAACGGCTGTTTATAAATGTATGGTGAAATCCAAAGCCAAGAAGCCCGTTCCAACGAAAGTTGTTCCGACGAAGACTGAAAAACATGAGCTTAAAAAGCGCCCAGTTAAACCCGCTAAGCCAGCCAAGCCGGAGAAGTTGGCAGCCGTGGCTCACACCACGAAGTCTCATGCCGCTCCGCACGCTGCCCCAATCGTAGCACGCCCCATCAAGGGTCGCGCAGGAGCTAAAGGAGCACACGCGGGCACGCACGCCGAAGGCAAGGGAGCGCACGCTCCCGGAGCCGCCGCCGCCGCCCTCAGTGCTGTCACGGGCACCCTCCAGGGAAAGCCAGGCGTGAATCCTGAGCTCACCGAAAAAATTAAAGAGCTGATCCGGCTGGCCCAGGAGCAAGGATACCTCACCTACAGCGACATCAACGATGCGCTGCCGGATAACATCATCTCCCCCGAGGACCTCGACGAGATCTACAGCAAACTCAGAAATCTGGAGATCGAGATCGTCGACCAAGCGGAGGTCGATCGCGTCAAACAGCCCGAGCCCGAGGAGGAAGAGGACAAAAGTCGTCTCGATATTCTGGACGATCCCGTCCGGATGTATCTCAAGCAGATGGGCCAGGTCCCGCTGCTGACCCGCGAGCAGGAAGTCGAGATTTCGAAGCGCATCGAGGATGCCGAGAACGAGGTTAAGCGGATCATCTACGGCTTCGGTTTCAGCGGCAAAGAGCACATCGCTCTGGCCGAGAAGCTGATCAGCGAGCCTCCGAAGGAGCGCTTCGACCGGGTGATCGTCGACAAGAAGATCGAAGGACGCGAAAATCATCTCAAGGACCTGCGAAAGCTGGTGAAGGGCGTGCGCGAAATCGATCAAGAGGTCGATGAATGCTACGCGAGCTGGCAGGGCAGCGCTCAGAAAGCCAAAATCGAGCAGTGCCAGGCCAAGTTCAAGAAGATCGACAAGAAGCTGCAGGACAGCTTCCCGAAATTCTATTACAAGCAAAAGGTAATCGAGGAGATGGCGCTGGTGGCGGAGAACATCCACGACAAAATCCAGGCCAGTCTGCGGACCATTCAGGAATGGGAAGCGCTCCGCAAGACCACCCAGCAGCAATCGGTGATCGCCGGCGAGCAGAAGAAGATCAAGGCGCTGGAGGAGTTCGTCCGCATGACCTATGCGGACTATCTTAAATCCTATGCGCAGTTGAAACACTTCGCAGCCAGAGCGCTGCAAGCCAAGACCGAGATGGTCGAGGCCAATCTCCGCCTGGTGATCTCCATCGCCAAGAAATACACCAACCGCGGCCTCTCCTTCCTCGATCTGATTCAGGAAGGAAACATGGGTCTCATGAAGGCGGTCGAGAAGTTCGAGTATCGCCGCGGTTACAAGTTCTCCACCTACGCCACCTGGTGGATTCGGCAGGCGATCACTCGGTCTATCGCCGACCAGGCACGAACGATTCGTATCCCGGTCCACATGATCGAGACGATCAACAAGCTGATGCGCGTGCAGAAGCAGTTGATTCAGGACTTCGGTCGTGAGCCCTCACCCGAGGAAATCGCGGACGAGATGCAGATGCCAGTGGAGCGTGTCCGCGCAGTGCTCAAGATGGCACAGCAGCCGATCTCGCTACAGTCGCCGGTCGGGGACAGCGAGGACACCAACTTCGGTGACTTCATCGAGGACAAGTCCGCCGAGAACCCCTCGGAGATGACCAGCTACAGCCTTCTGAAGGACAAGCTGGCCGATGTGCTGGGAAGTCTGACTGAGCGCGAGCGGAAGGTGCTCGAGCTGCGTTTTGGCCTCATCGACGGCTATAGCCGCACGCTTGAGGAAGTCGGCAAACAGTTCAAGGTCACCCGCGAACGCATCCGACAGATCGAAGCCAAAGCACTCCGGAAGATGCGTCATCCGACGCGAATCCGTCAGTTGCAAGGTTTCCTCGAGACCGAGGAAGTGCTCTAGACGACCACACTCTGATTTCAATCCCTGCCTGGCTATCCCGGGCAGGGATTTTTCATGTCCGCCACTCGGATCAGTTGTGGACCGGAAGCACACGACGGATCGCAGCCAGCAGTTCGTCAAAAGGCAGCATCTTGCTCACATACCCATCGGCACCACGCGACAACGCCTCCCGCAATAGATCGTCGTCAAACCCCATTCCGGTCAGCATGACGACCTTGGTGTCAGGGTGCTGTACTTTGATTTGAGTCAGCAGCTTGAGGCCATCCTCCTCTGCCAAGTTGATATCCAAGACCACCAATTCCGGTTCGGCGGAAGCAACCTGATCCAGACAGTCCTGCGATGTCCCTGCACGGAAGATTTCGAAGCCCTTCTGCTCCAGGTAGAGCCCGAGCAACTCGCGGATTTGAGGTTCATCATCCACGATCAAAAGTCGCTGATTCATAGTCATGTGCCTGGGCCGATTAAGCCGCCTCATCGTTGAATTGCAAGCCGCCAGGGCGAGGGTGGCGAAAGAATCCGCTCGCCCCCGAAGGATCAGAAGGCAGAATCGTTGAATACATCGTTTTCAACGCTTATCTGCATGCCACAACGCGCTAACTCGCACTCTTTCGCCGCCCTTCTGATCGCGGCACTCGTTTTTGAATACGCGGTCGCCGCTGCGTCTCCCGGAACTACGGAGCCGGTGGGACCTGCCGGCCCGAACCGTTTTGTCACCCCTTCGAGCCAGATTTTGACTCCGGCGGGAACGCAGGTCTTTCTACCCGATCTCCGCCCTCAGGCCATCGCTTTGAGTCCCGATGGACGAATGCTCATTGCTTCGGGAAAGACTGCGGAATTGATCATAGTAAATCCTGTCACGGGTGAGGTCATCCAGCGCGTGGCGCTTCCCGCGGATGCCAAGGCGGAGGGGCCACAGGATCCGGTCTCCACCCATCTTCTCAGGCCGGACACTCACGGCCAACTCAGCTTCACGGGCCTCATCTTCTCCCGTGACGGTCGGCGGATTTACCTCTCCAATGTCGACGGATCGATCAAGGTCTTCAGCGTGGACGACGGCGTGGTTCGCCCGCTGCGCAGCTATGCCATGCCTCCTTCCGGCAACGCTAAGCGCGCCGCCGAGATTCCTGCGGGCCTGGCGCTCTCTCAGAACGGCAAGAAACTCTACGTGGTTTTGAATCTCTCGAATCGAATTCTCGAACTCGATCTGCAGACAGGCAAATTCGATCGACTCTTCGATGTGGGGGTCGCGCCCTACGAGGTCGTCCTGGCCGGTAGCAAACTCTACGTCAGCAACTGGGGCGGGCGACGGCCCGGAACGAATGATCTCACCGGACCTGCGGGTCGTGGCACACGCGTTCGCGTCGATCCCAAACGCCACATCGCAAACGAGGGCTCGGTCTCGGTGATCGATCTTGAGCGCGGAACCTTGCTTCGAGAACTCAGGGTGGAACTTCACTCCTCAGCGCTACTCTTGCATCCGGAGGGCCGTCATCTACTGGTCGCCAACGCCGGAAGCGACTCGGTCTCCGTGATCGATACCCGGTCCGATGAGATCGTCGACACCCTCTCGTTGCGCTGGCAACCCAAGGACTATTTCGGTGCGAGTCCGAACGCGATGGTCTTTGACCCGTCCGGAAAAAAGCTCTTTGTCTGCAACGGTACGCAGAACGCGGTCGCCGTTCTGGACTTTCGACCCACGCATTCCAAACTCCTGGGTCTGATTCCGGTGGGGTGGTTTCCTGGAGCGATCGCCTACGACTCCTTCCATAAGATGCTGCATGTCGCCAACATCAAGGGAATCGGGTCCGGACGGCGAACCCGCTCCATCGAGTCTGACAGTCTTAACTCTCATCAGTACTTCGGAACTCTCTCCCTGGTTCCGATTCCCACAAAAAAGGAATTAGTCGCGCATACCCGGGTGGTGCTAGCGAACTGCCGTCGAGAGTTGATAGAAGCCTCCCAGCTGCCCGCGCGACCCGGAGTGGCTCCGCGACCGGTACCGGAGCGAGCGGGTGAGCCGAGCGTGTTCAAGCATGTGGTCTATATCATCAAAGAGAACCGGACCTACGATCAAGTGCTGGGAGACGTTCGCGAAGGGAATGGCGCGCCCCGGCTCTGCACCTTCGGGGAGCGATACACGCCCAATCAGCACAAAATGGTGAGGGACTTTGTTCTTCTGGATAACACTTATTGCGCGGGTATTTTGAGCGCCGATGGACACCAGTGGTCCACCACGGCCTTTGCCACTGATTACATGGAGAAGTCGTTTGCGGGTTTTCCTCGCAGCTATCCCGATGGCATGGATGACGACGACGTGGATGCACTCGCGTATTCGCCTACCGGGTTCATCTGGGACAACGCCGTGGAGCATGGACGAACAGTTCGAGATTACGGCGAATTCGCGATCGAGGTCAGCGGATGGAATGATCCGAAGCGCAAACCCGCCCCTGGTTGGATCGATTTCTATCGGGACTTCATCGAGCACAAGGGCGAGACCTTCATGCAGAGCAGGCCGGCCATCGAATCCGTCCGCCCTTTTCTGAACACCAACACGGTGGGCTGGAGCATGGAGGTTCCTGATGTGTATCGCGCCGCGCGATTCATTGAGGAGCTTCACGAGTTCGAACAGAAGGGGGAGATGCCCGATCTGCTCATCATTTGTCTCCCGAACGACCACACTTCCGGAACCAAGGCCGGAGCTCCGACCCCCGGGGCGTATGCAGCCGACAATGATCTGGCGTTTGGGAGAATCGTCGAAGCCCTTAGTCATAGCCGATTTTGGGCGGAGACTTGTATCTTTGCCATCGAAGACGATCCCCAGGCAGGCCACGATCATGTCAGCGGATTCCGCACCACCGCCTACGTGGTAAGCCCGTATACTAAACGAGGAGCCGTGGTGAGCACGCATTACAACCAGCCGGGGATGTTGCGAACGATCGAGCTGATCCTTGGACTTCCGCCGATGAATCAGATGGATGCCGCCTCGACACCGATGATGGACTGTTTCGTCAGCAAGCCGGACCTCCGTCCCTACACGGCAGTCACCAACAATATCCCGCTCGATCAGCTGAATCCTCCCGCCAAAGCGCAGGCGAACGCGCTGCTACGCCATTACGCTGAGCTGTCTGAAAAACTCCCCCTCTCTAAACCCGACCAGTGCGATGAAAACCTGCTCAACCGAATCCTCTGGCATGCGCAGAAGGGCCCCTCGGAGCCCTATCCAAAATCGGCGCTCCTGCCAAAACGATGGCGCAAAGATCGAGATTAGGCGGGGATGGGCCGATACGGCCCACACTACAGAACTGCTGCCCGGCTTCTGTAGCGTCGTCCGTATCGGACGATCCGGGCGGGGATGGGCCGGATCGGCTCTTTTTCCGCAGGAAAATATCTAGCAGCCTGTCGCGGCGATTCCTAAGGGATAGCTCAGCACAGTCGACCTCCCCACAGCTGGACTTACGTCCGGCGGGGAAAAGTCCGACAGGCTGCTAGGCTGCTTAGTCGTCCTTGCGGAACTCGACGGTTCCGCAGTTTTCCCAGCAGAAGGCAATCCGATCTCGCGAGTGGATGGTCAGCTTGCCGGGTACAAAGCAGGCGTTCCTGAACTCTTTTTCTGCCACCTGGCCTTCACCACTGAGACTCTTGAGATTCGCCCGAAAGGTCACTTCGCCCGCCGGGACATGGTCGTCGCCGGTAACCTTCATGGCCTCGATATCGTCGCCGCGCTGGACGATCTTCACAACTTGGTCGTAGTGGCCCCGGTAGTGGCCGATCCATTCGCCAGTAAGGTCGAGCACGCTCTGAGGGCTACCCGCCTGGTGGGATTGGTTGGTTAGCGACTGGTTGTTACTCATCGGGCTCATCACACGCATATAGTGGCGTCTCTTGTCCCTCAACTCAAATGACGTACGCGACATTTTTTGCGGAAGCTCATCTAGGGGAAATACGGAGTCCTCAACGAACTCATCGTTTGATTTTCTGGTCCTCGTTCCCCATCGTGGTCCACAGATGCCTGAGCGCCTGATCACCGATGTTCTGACCAAGACGGAAGCGGCCTTGGAGGTCACCCTCCGCCCGTCCCTCTTCAGCGATTTCACCGGACAAGCCAAAGTCAAAGAACGCTTGGAGATCGCGGTGGAAGCGGCCAAGCAGCGGAGTGAGCCTCTCGACCATATCCTGCTCAGTGGGCCGCCAGGATTAGGCAAGACCACTCTCGCGAGCATCCTAGCCAAGGCAATGGGAGCCAACCTGAAGTCCACCAGCGGGCCCACTATCGAGAAAGCGGGCGATCTGGCCGGGCTTTTGACCAATCTTGAGGAGGGCGATGTGCTGTTCATCGATGAGATTCATCGACTGCAGAAAACCATCGAAGAATACCTCTATCCTGCGATGGAGGACTTCAAACTCGATATCATCATCGATCAGGGGCCGAACGCCCGCAGTGTCCGACTCAATCTTCCGCGTTTCACCCTCATCGGAGCCACCACCCGGAGCGGCCTGCTAACCGCGCCCTTACTGACCCGATTCCCCGTCAGGGAGCGACTTGACTACTATCAAGCCGATCAACTGCAGCGCATCGTGGTGAGGGCCGCGCGACTTCTCAATGTAGAGACTGAGGAATCCGGAGCTCTCGAGATCGCCCGCCGCAGCCGGGGAACCCCGCGTATCGCCAATAACCTCCTTCGCCGGGTCCGGGACTATGCTCAGGTGCGTTCAGATGGACGGATCACTCAATCCTTGGCCGACAAGGCTCTGGCGATTTTGGAGATCGATCAGAACGGCCTCGACGAGATGGACAAACGGATTCTAGAAACCATCGTGACCAAGTTTGGCGGAGGTCCGGTAGGGGTCAGTTCCCTGGCGGTGGCTGTCGGCGAAGAGCCGGACACTCTGGAGGAGGTTTACGAGCCGTATCTGATCATGGAGGGCTATTTGAACCGCACCTCGCAAGGTCGCATGGCGACGGATCTCACCTACGCCAAGCTGGGGATGAAACGGGCTACGGGAGGTCAGGCCACTCTACTCTGAGCCGCTCCTCAGATGGTTTCCTTGAAGAGGGAGCGGGGATGGGCCGATACGGCCCACACTACAGAACTGCAGCCCGGCTTCTGTAGCGTCGTCCGTATCGGACGATCCGGGCCGGGGATGGGCCGAGACGGCGTACGCTACAGAATGGGCTGAAAGAGAGGGTGGAGGGATTGCGAACAGGCAAAACCGGCCGGTTCTAAAGAGTCCTATTGAGTTTCCTCAAAAAAAGGTGCGAGCACGTTGCGTGCTACTTTAAGAGCACGTTTCCGTCCATGGAGCGTTTTTCCAAAGGTGTCATCCTCAACCTCGATACAGACCGGACCGTCATACCCGCTCTCCATGAGAGATCCCATGAACTGTGCCCACTCAATTTCTCCGTAGCCGGGGATGCGCGGCTGATGCCAGTTTCATAGAGTGTTCAAACCTTCACCCATCGCCGGTTCTTGGAACTCTTGAGAACCGCCTCGCAGATTTTTACTTCGTGATGTCCATCCGCCGCGCCCGCGTAGAGCGGGCGCGCTGATTTTCCGGCCACGATGTCTTGGTAAACCGCGCGATACAGCATCTTGAAGGTATCGGGGAATCCCTCGGCATGCCCAGGGGGATAGTCCGAAAATCCGGCGACATCCTCGGCAAATCCGGGACACTGGCGATGCGCGATCTCGTTCGCTCCATCCCGTCCCCCATACTCGAGGGTGTTGGGCTGCTCCGACTCCCACCAAGCCGACTTCTTCGTTCCGTAGATCTCAATGCGCAGAGAATTTTTTCTCCCTGCGGCCACCTGCGAGACGCCGAGGTTGCCATGCACTCCATTGTTGAACCGCAACAACAGGCTCGCGAAATCCTCAGTCTCCACAGGAAAGCTCACGTACTTCTGCTTAGCCAATGCCTTCGTAAATGTTTGAACTTCACCCAGAGGGCGCAGACGCGTTTTGTGGAAGGTCTCCAGATGGGCGAACACGCTCTGGATCTGGCTCCCGAGAATGAACGACGCGGTATCCATCCAGTGAGTTCCGATATCCGCCACCCCACGAAGCGCTCCACCCTCCTCCGGCAACAACCGCCAGTTATAGTCCGTAGGCTTGAGTAGCCAGTCCTGAAAGTACGATCCGTTGACGTGAATAATTTCCCCGAGATCACCTCGAGCCACGGCGGCTCGCAGCTGCAATACCGCCGGATAAAAGCGGATATTATAGTTCACGGCGAAGACTTGGGGCGATTTGGATGCCAGCTTCACCAAGGCCGCAGTCTCCTTCGAGGTCATCGCCAGCGGTTTCTCACACACCACGTGCTTACCCGCTCGCAACGCGGCTTCGGCCTGGGGAAAATGCTGTCGATTGGGCGAGGTGATGTGAACTACGTCCACGTTCGGCGAACGCAGAAGCGCCCCGTAGTCGTAGTCGGTATACACCTCGGGAATCCCAAATCGGTGTCCCACCGACTTGGCGTTTGCTGAACCGCACAGAGCCGTCACCTGAACGCCCAAGCGACGAAGTCCCTCCAAATGCACAGGACCAATGAACCCGGTTCCGAGGATTCCCGCCCGTAATTGGTAAATCTCTTTTGGCATCGTGACAGTCTCTACGCTCAGGCCCGCAGCCTCATCAACAAGTCCTTGCTTTCAACACTGTCGCCGACCTTGACCTGAATCTCACTCACGACCCCATCCACGGCCGCGTAGAGAGTGGTCTGCATTTTCATCGCCTCCATCGTGCAGAGCCTGTCGCCTTTGGCCACCTTGTGGCCCACACTCACATTCACGCTGGTGATAATGCCCGGAATCGGAGCGCCCGAT
>JAYTTC010000678.1:0-3751 GCA_043745255.1 Verrucomicrobiales bacterium | reverse complement strand
CACGCGGACATTCTGCGGCGGGGGTCGCTTCAGCGGGCAGGTTGACAAAAAGAGTTACGTCGAGCCGCCCACCTGCTTCAACTTAGCTTGCATCGCGTCATGGTGCTGACCCTTGACGCGGGAGTGGACGGTCGCTGCGGGTCAAAGCCGTCCAAGCAGCTGCGGAGCGCCTGATGGACCGTCGACTCTCGGCAGGAGTTGGGGACAGAAAAAACCGAACGGGCAAGCTGATGCGACGTCTCAGGCATCACATAAAGTGTCGGAATCTCCTCAGACTTTGAGGCGTCGCAACTCAGCCTCGGTTTCTTCATAGTCCTCGCTCTAAAAGCTTGGGCGACTTGCCAGAATCATCATACACAGCCCACCTGAGCCGCCCAGAAACGAGCGACAGAAGCATCCGGCCGGAAAACGAAGAAGGGCAGGGCCGGTCTTAGCCGCGAAAAACGGCACAGGAATCGCAAAAAAAGACGGGGGCTCCGACCTCCTGCCCCACGGTTCTACGGCGGGGGCAGGGAGTTTAGCCGCGGATGGCGCGGATGGGACCGAAGAAGGGAGGAGCAGAAGTTTGGACAACAATATCGAGGACAGGAATATCCGGTCGGAAGAACAGGCCCGGGCTCGTATTTCTGTCCCGCTATTTCTGTCGCAAGTCACATCCCCTTCCCCTTTCGTGTCAGCCAGCTGCAGTTCTGTATCGTGGGCCGTACCGGCTGATCCCCACTCCTTCTTCAAAGGAACCGACAGCGGATCGGCTCTTTTTCCCCAGGAAAACATCTAGCAGCCTGTCGCGGCGATTCCTAAGTGATACCTAGGCACAGTCGCCCTCCCCAGCTGGACTTACGTTCGGTGGGGAAAAGTCCGACAGGTAACTGGCCCTCAGTTTCGAAGAGCCCGGATACGAAAGAACCGCCGGGGAGTTGACGTGCCGTAAGTTCCCGGATTCGCAGCCGTCCAGGTCACCATGTCCGTGCTGGACTCCATCACCAGGGTCACAGGCCCCGCGGTATCTTCCGGGATGACCACTGATGAAGAGACCGCGACTGACGGCACGGCGAGCGATGAAACAAACTCGGCTTTCGTTCGAAGTCGAAAGGTTACAAAGTTCCCAGGGACCGCTGCGACGGTCGCGATGGTGTTGGACGGACCGGTGATGACAAGCGGCAAAAGCGAAAAGATGCCGCCGGTTGTTAACACCATCGTGGGCGTCCCGACCCCGTTGAGGCTGAATTGCTGGGCGCGATATTCGCCGGAAATACTGCTAATGCTGATTATTTCCGCCACATCGTTCGAGCCGAGCGTGTAAGTCGAACTGCCGGTGAGGGTGATCACGTCCGCTGCGGGCGACTCGAATGCGACCAGTATCAAGAGCATGGATAAGATCAGTTTTTTCATATTCGTTAATCTAAAAAGGTTTACAAAACTCTAGCGACGACAGCAGGAGGCGGAAACCGTGTAGCCACCTATGCTTCCGTCTTTTATTCACCTCGACGGGGGCTCCGCCAAGCGAACGCGGTAGAATCGGCGGGTCAAGTTCGTGAGTGAATCGGTAAAGGTCATCGGACCATTCAGACCGACATCCGTACGGAGGTTAAGCCAGTCCGTAAGATTTGCGCTCGTCTGAAGGACGTAACTCCGGCCGCTCGCGCCGGTGAAATCAAACTGAACCTTGCCCCCAGGGAGTTGTGTGATGGAGCCGACTTGGATGCTGGCCGTGTTCATGGCTGCTCCCGCCACGGTCTCGCACACGATAGCCCGATAAAAGCGCCGTGGATGCTCGCCCGCTTCCGGATCGATGAACTGAAGCAACGCCTTCTCCGTGCTGTTCGTCTGCACGGTCGACCATTTTTGGAAATCCGTGGTCGCCTGGATGATATAGCACTGTTCCACACCGCTGGACTCCACGTTGAGAAAACCATCCGCTGAACCATTCGGCCCCACGTAGACCTGATTCACTGCGATGGCACCGTGAGCCACCTCACCAAGGACTTGGGACGCATCGGCCCGCACCAGAATCACGTTCGTCAGATGCAGCGAGAAGTTGCGATACTCATGCGGCCCGACGCTAAAGAGAATGCGAGCCACGTCGCCGTTGGTGAGCACCGAACCGGCCGATGAATACACGAGTAACCGCCGAGTCCCTGAGAAGGGCGCGCTCGATGCCAAAACGTGATTGGAAGTGAGGATACCCGGCGTGGGCGCGCTGTCGGTTACACCCGTGGCGTCGAAGACGACGTCTGCCTGGAGAGCCACGACATCGCGCAAATCGTTCGTGCGATAATGCAATGACACCGGCACCTCAGCCGTCCGTCCAGGAAATCCGCGTACGACGCCTGCAGTGAGTCGCGGCATAGCGTTCGCCGAGTCGCCGCAGGCAATAAAGCCCGCGACACAGAGGACCGCAAGTCTACTGAAATGACTCTTCATAGAAGTTCTCGAAAATCTCTAGCCGCGAACACCCCCGACGCGATGGCGCGGCTGCTGTGATCCGCGGAAACATCATCGGATCGCGGCGGCGGTGTTTGCGCCTAAAGGGCACTGCGTGCCACGGAGACGGTTGATACTTGGAGTTCCAACCGATTGGATTTTTTGCTTCTGGGAAGCCTTCGCGGGTAGGCTCTGAGTTCCTCCCTGGTGAAGCCTCGCAACCTTGGCTGCAAGCAAGACTCGAAAAGAGGCGCATCGTATTGGTCATGGAGCCTGCGTGTTCAGCGTGTCCACGCGTTGATGGTTACGAGAGTGTTCACGGGCAGACTCACGGGCACAGTCACAGTCGCGGGGTTGGAGGCGGCGTTATTGATGGTGGCAGAATAGACTCGCGGCAAACCCGTCTCCGGCGTGAGCACGACATTGATCAGTACGGAGCCGTTAAAATCACGCGCCTGAATAGTCACCGTGCGATTTCCCGTCGATCCGAAGGGGAGCTGCACTTGAACAGGTGCCGCAGTGCCCTCTGGAATCACTGTGTCCGCAGCTTGCAGAATATCGAGGCGCGGCAACGGAGTCGGGAATACAGCCATGAACCCACCGACGCTGCCGAGGCCTAGGAAGTTGATTCGAAGCGAGGCGCGATCAATGGTGTCCACGCGGATGCGGCCAAGACCTCCAACATCTGGATTACCGACGCCACCCTTAACATTGATCGATCCGCTTCCGCTTACTGCAGGTGCCACGAGGCGCACGGCTCCGCCACTACCATTCCGATAGATGCCGTTGCCGTTCCCCGTAGCATCTTCTCCTCCTCGCGAAAGTATGGCACCGGAAACCGTGATTCGACTGGATGAGGCAATCAGAATCGCCCCGCCACCTCCGCTGCCGCCAGTGCCTGCGGTTCCAGGAGTGACTACGAGTCCGCCTCCACCTGATCCTCCGACCAATGGCACCAGCAAGGGACTCCCGTACGCCGCACCCCGATTCGATGATGACGAACCCTGGCCCACCGTAGCGTAGGAGCCGGACCCCGCACTGTTTGCCACATTGCCATCAATCCCACCTCGACCTCCGCCAGGGCCGAAACCCGCGCCTGGCGGGACAATGTCGAACCCTGGCATGCCACCATCGAAACCACCGGGTCCTCCCGATCCACCTGCCGGGGGAACACTGGTGCCAGGGTTTCCAGAAACGTCGATCGTTCCGCTAATCGTGACGTTACTCTGCGCCAGCAGATAGACCGGCGTGTTAAGAGCATTGCGGTTGAACTTCAGAGTCGCGCCCGCCGCGACATTGAGGGTGGTGTAGTTCAAGATGCCGTCGG
>JAYTTC010000677.1:0-3758 GCA_043745255.1 Verrucomicrobiales bacterium | reverse complement strand
CATAGCTGCCGTCCGGGTTGACGCCCGGAGTCGCGATATTTCCAACGACCACGCCATTGGTGTCGACTAAAGTACCGTTGAGCTGCTGCACCGCGCGGAGGTAGTTATTTTTGACCGCTGTGCCCTCCGGTGCCTGCACCACCCGAGCGGTAAAGCCCGGAATAACGCCGGCGGAAGCGAGTGGGAGCGCGGCGCTGGCTGGGAGAGCTACATCCTGTGCGGACACAGATTGAAACGCACCCAGTGCGCCCATCATGGACATGGCCGCCAAGGACGAGGTCATGGCCACGGAGAGTGTGGTATTCCGATAGTGAGTTGTCTTCATAGAGGTTCGAAACAGTGATACGTATAACTTCTGACTGTTTTTATTCACGACGGGAGTTCGAGAATGAACCAAAGAGTGCCAGAGAACTTTCCCAGTTCAAGCCCATAGTTTGAGGAACACCATCAACGATCGAACGTTGATAAACCTAAACAGGATTCCAACCCTAGCAAAACCAACCCGGTACAAGCCTGCTGAGGACTCGTGAAGGATCGCCCTGCTCGGAAGGTGAAATTATCTCACGTCGCAGATGAACCGGGCTGATCAATCTTCCGCCGAGGTCAAACGAGCCAAAACGCTGAGGTCCTCAAGCGTCGTGGTATCTCCCTTGATCTCCAGTCCGGAGGCGATTTGCTTGAGCAATCGTCGCATGATTTTTCCGGATCGGGTCTTGGGGAGCGCGTCCGCAAAACGGATATCATCCGGCTTGGCCACCGGACCGATCTCTTTACCGACGTGCTGGCGTAGTTCCTCCCTCAACTCGGGTCGGGCATTCACGCCGGTCTTCAAAGTGACAAAGGCCACCAAAGCCTGCCCTTTAAGTTCGTCCGGACGGCCCACCACGGCCGCCTCAGCCACGCCCGGATGGCTGACCAAGGCGCTCTCCACCTCGGCAGTGCCAATCCGATGACCGGCCACGTTCAGCACGTCGTCAATGCGGCCTACGATCCAAAAATAGCCATCCTTGTCCTGCCGACACCCATCGCCGGTGAAGTAGGAACCTTTGACCTCGCTCCAGTAGACTTCCTTGTAGCGCTTGGTATCGCCCCAAAGTCCGCGGAGCATGCTGGGCCACGGCTTGCGAACCACCAATTTACCGCCGCTATTGCGGGCGACGACCTTGCCCTGATCATCGACCACTTCGGGCAAAACGCCGAAGAATGGCAGCGTGGCTGAGCCCGGCTTGGTCGGAGTGATACCTGGTAGCGGCGTGATCATGATCACGCCCGTTTCGGTCTGCCACCAGGTGTCCACGATCGGGCATCGCTTCTTCCCGATCACGGAGTGATACCACATCCATGCCTCGGGATTGATCGGCTCCCCAACGCTGCCCAGCACTCGGAGCGAGCTGAGATCGTGTTTCGCGGGCCACTGATCCCCCCATTTCATGAAAGCGCGGATTGCCGTAGGTGCGGTGTAGAGGATGGAAACTCGGTATTTCTCAACGATGCGCCAGAACCGATCAGGCTCGGGAAAATTGGGTGCCCCCTCATACATTAGGCTGGTGCCTCCATTGGCCAGAGGTCCGTAAACCACGTAGCTATGTCCGGTCACCCATCCGATGTCCGCGGTGCACCAGTAGACATCGGTCTCCTTCAGGTCGAATACCAATCGGGTGGTGAGCTTGGCACCCAGCAGGTAGCCCGCGGTGGAATGGAGGATTCCCTTGGGTTTTCCAGTGGAGCCGCTGGTGTAAAGGATGAACAAGGGGGCCTCGCTGTCGAGGCTCTCGGGCGGGCAGTCGGAGCTCACGTACTCAAGCTCACGATGCCACCAAAAGTCACGGCCCTCC
Source organism: Verrucomicrobiales bacterium (assembly GCA_043745255.1). Classification (GTDB taxonomy): domain Bacteria; phylum Verrucomicrobiota; class Verrucomicrobiia; order Limisphaerales; family UBA11320; genus UBA11320. The sequence goes on along the minus strand of JAYTTC010000677.1, from coordinate 1,923 downwards.
TTGATGTGAATGTCCTGTGCCGTGCGACGCACCACGATCACCTTCTCGACACACTTGGCGAGTAAATGTCCGGCTGCGTCCTTCAAGGCCAGAGCGTCATCCACATTTTTCTTCAGAGGCACCACCGCGCCCCGGCGGAAACCGCCGTCCGAGGTGATGATCATACGCGCGCCGCAGTCCTGGGCGCGATCCGCCACCGACTGAGCGCTGAAACCGCCGAAGACCACGGAATGCACCACTCCGATTCGGGTGCAGGCGAGCATGGCAATCGCCGCCTCCGGCACCATGGGAAGATAAATGAGCACTCGATCCCCCGCCTTAAGTCCGTGGCGCTTCAGCACGTTCGCAAAACGACAGACCTCCCGGTGCAGCTGGCGGTAGGTGAAAGTCCGCTCTTCACCGGGACGACCATCGGCCGCAGGCTCCCCTTCCCAAATGATAGCGGCTTTGTTCGCCAAAGGACCCTGTAGATGCCGGTCGAGACAGTTCACGCTCAAGTTCAGGCGTCCGCCAACAAACCATTTCGCGAAGGGCTCCTTCCACTGCAGCACTTTTTTAAACGGTTTAGACCAAACCAGCTCCTGCTTTGCCATCCGGCCCCAAAATTTCTCAGGCGACTGGATCGACTCCTTGTAAAGCCGCTGATATTGAGCGAGAGAGCGGATGTGGGCCGCCTTCGAAAAAGCTGCCGCAGGCTTGAACATGCGCGACTCCTTCAGGACGGAGGTGAAATTATTCGCGATTGCGTCTTTTTTTACGGCCATAAGATGAAGTGATTCCGGGGAGGGATTGTAGGAAGGAAGCGGGGAGCGTCAACGTCTTCCTCCCCATTTCTAGAATGACAGGGTGGACCGGTGTTCTGGTTAGAGTCCCCAATGTCCTCAGATCGGGTCGCGGAATTGATTTCCAAAGTTCGACCGCCTGCTAGGCTTCACCCGACATTAAGAACCCATGGCCTCCTCGAAGCACTGTCATAAATGCGGATGGATCTGGCCGCTCAGCGCCCTGCCCGGCCGGAACGAGTGCTGCCACCAATGCAGCTCGGACATGAAGGTCTGTCTCAACTGCTCTAGCTACGATGCTCGCGCCTCATATCAGTGTCGCGACCGGCGAGCTGAGTTCGTCCAGGAGAAGCATCAGGCGAACTTCTGCGAGTTTTTTGATTTCGCCAGACGGGACTGGACCGCAGCCAAAGCGGACACCCGGGAGAGCAAGGCACGCGACGACGCGAAAAAGCTTTTGGGGGATTGAGCCAGGGATGTCGACTCACAAGACAACTAAACCTATCGATGAAAAATATCGTCTACTTTGACCTCGAAACTCAGAAATCAGCGGAGGACGTGGGGGGATGGGATAAGATTCGCGACATGCGGATGAGCATTGGCGTGACCTACAGCACAGGCCGAGGGGGATACCAGATCTACGGCGAAGCCGATGTCGATGAGTTACTCACCGAGTTGCAGCGAGCGGACCTCGTCGTGGGATTCAACCACATCCGGTTCGACTATGAAGTGCTCCATGGGTACACGGTATTTGATCTCACCCAACTCCCCAGCCTGGACATGCTTGTGGAGCTGCAAAAAGCGCTGCCTCATCGGCTCTCCCTCGACTCGATCGCCACGGCCACGCTGGGAGTGGAAAAAACCGCTGAGGGATTGCAGGCGATTCGATGGTTTCGTGAGGGGAAGCTACTCGAGATCGCCGAATACTGCTGCTTCGACGTGAAGATCACCAAGCTGGTCCATGAGTACGGCGCGCAAAATCGTCTGCTGCACTACACCAATCGATTCGGAAAGAAGCAGACGGTGCCAGTGTCGTGGACAGCCTAGCAGGCCGTCGGACTTAGAATGTCGTTCCCCAGGGTGCCCGCCAGGGCTAATGTTTGGATCCAGGGTTTTCTGGGCGTCGGCCTGCTAGAACCAA
>JAYTTC010000676.1:0-3758 GCA_043745255.1 Verrucomicrobiales bacterium | reverse complement strand
CGGGACATCGCGGCCGCTGAAGTGGGCGGCGCGCTCACGCGGCGACCCATTCAGGCTTTCTCCAAGGATCCAGATCTCACCCACTTTTAATTGCACCCGAGCAATGGAGCAATGGGCGTGATTAAGAGCGGGTCAGGAGGGCAAAAACATCATTCCTGATGAAGGTTCTTTTATAACAGCTGATGGAATGAGCCAAGGTATAGCCCGACCTACAAATCTTGTCCGAAGCCTTCTTAATCCGCCTTAGAGTCGCGAGGGTTTTGCCTTTTTTATGATGAAACTCATCGAACTCGACCAGAAGAATTTTGATATCGATTCGTTCCTGAACCAGATTGTCGATCACCGTATATTCGGCTCCCTCGATCTCCAGCTTGAGTAAATCAATCCGCGGGTGCTTCAGGTCCGCCATCACATTGGAGAGGGTGTCGACTTGGGCTTCGATATACTCGTTTGTGCTTTGAAGGTTGGTGATCGAATGCCCCGCATAGGTGCCTTTGGTAGGGTAGTAAAACTTCACCAACTTCTTCTCATTCCACAATCCCATCGGGATGAATTTGACCGTGGAGAGTTCACCTTCGCTGATGTCGTAGGTATAATTAACCGCGCCTGCTCCAATCGTTAGCTGCTTGTTTTCCCGGGTCTTATTGACGAGTCCCTTGAAATGAGACAATGCGTAGGGCATCGGATCAAAAATAAACACTTTTGCCGAGAAACGCTTCACCAGCTCGATATCGAAAGAGATATCAATGCCCGCTCCCACGCAGTAGCAGACGGAATTAGAATCCAAGAACTTACTGGGAATGTGGTATCCGTGATAGGTGGATCCCACGTAAATGGAGTCCTTGAGAAGACTCACGTCGGCATTGAGATATCGACCGATGAGCTTCTTGAGGAGTTGTCTGATTTTTTTCATTGAATTCTGAAATCAATAGCTCCAGGGGACGTTTAAATTCGCTCCAAGGCAAGCCGTCATTTTGAAGTTTCCGTGGGCGGAGCCGAATTCGAAGAGGGGGTGGGGATGGGCCGATACGGCCCACACTACTGAACTGCAGCCGTTTCTGAGTTCGTGCCCTCCGCGGTTTAAAGTCCATGGCCCTGCTTTGAAACAGTGCAGACAGGGTTTAGAGGCTTCGTCTTTTTTGTGGCATTGGGCCTTTGGCTCTCAGGAATTTTGGTCTCCGGAGTCGAGCGCTGCGCACGAGAACCGTCCGAATTCCCTGTCTTCCAATCAAAATGAGAACGTGTGGAACAAGATTTACCCCGGTTGACAGCTCGTCCGAGACGATGTCTGGTTGAGGGATGAAGAATCCGTTTCGCGTGCCGAACCTCACGCGTCGACGTATCGGGTTGGCCTACGCCACTGCGATCGCGGCCGACGGTATTCAGCTACTTCTGGGACCGCTGGGATGGGCGTTCATGGATGAGTTCATCGATGGTGTTGCCATGATTCTGCTCAGTCTGCTGGTGGGATTTCACCCGCTCTTTCTTCCTACGTTCATCGTCGAGCTGGTTCCGGTGGTCGACATGCTGCCCACCTGGACCGGTTGTCTTGCCCTGGTGACCTCTCTCAGAAGGAGTCGGTCAGAGGTCGCCCCGAACCGCCCCCCACGGGCCGCGTCGGAGCGCTGCTCCGAAGTCATTGATGTGTAGCTCTGCGGGAATCCGGGGGCGGGTGAATCCCGAGTCGGCAAGAGAACTCAGACCCGTTCACCCGGAATGCAACGCTGAACTCGCCCCATCCCTCCCGGCCTGTTGCCATTGTTTAGGTGACTCGATAGGGTTTCGCCATGCCGGACATCGCCACTCCACTGCTGCTGCCGGAGGTCCATGAGGACACCTCCACAAGGTCGAAGGACTCGAAAGCTCCGGCCTATCGGGTGATTGTTTGGAACGATCCGGTGAATCTCATGCCTTACGTCACACACGTGTTTCAAAAAGTGTTCGGCTGGGATCGAAAAAAAGCCGAGCACCACATGCTACAGGTGCATAAAGAGGGGAAAAGCATCGTGGCACAAGAGTCCCTTGAGAAGGCGGAGCTTTATGTTCATCAGTTGCAGGCCTACAGCCTGCACGCCACTCTGGAGAAGGAATAGGTGAAGCTGCTTTCCCGAACCGACGAGCATCTATTGTTCGAGCTAAGCGAAGTGGAAGATGTGTTTCTCCAGCTGACCCTCTCCTCTTTCCCGGTTTGCAAGGAAGGATGGCCGGATGGAGGATCGGTGACCACGGATGCAACACCGGCACCGGATGCCGCGCTCTTGCAGGAGGCGCTGCGAGAGACCAAGGAGATTCATCGCAAAAAGCTGGAAACTTTTTTCAAAAAACAGCCTTTAGCCGAAGCCGACGCGCCCACGCGGCTCTTGAGTATCCCAACGGAAGACATCGAATGGTTGCTCCAAGTGGTAAACGAAATCCGTATCGGGAGCTGGTATGCGCTAGGATGTCCCACCGAGGAGGAGGAGAACGGCCTGGAGGACAACCCAGCTCAGGCACCGCACTTGATCCGATTTGAATTCTCCGGGTGGCTCCTCTACCTGCTGCTCGACGCTATCAACCCCAGCTAATCGGAGTGCCAGCACGATCCCGATTCACCCCGGTGCGAGTGCTCACCCGAGAACTCTGGTTCCCGGATCCTCGTAGCGCGCTGCGTGGAGAGCATGAGGGATTGGTGGCGATCGGGGGGGATCTCTCAGTGCCTCGCCTCTTGCTGGCTTACCGAAGCGGAATCTTCCCCTGGAGCGCCAACCCGGTGACCTGGTGGTCACCGGATCCTCGCGCGGTGTTCGAGTGGGATGGATTCCATCTGAACCGCAGTCTCGCCAAGCTGCTCCGTAAGCAGCCGTTCACCGTGACCCGTGATCAGTGCTTCAGTAAAGTTATGCAGGCCTGCTCGGAGCCGGGGCCTGGGCGCGAGGCAAGCTGGATTTCTTCCGAGTTCATTGATGCGTATACCGTTCTTCACCGAGCCGGCCACGCACACAGCGTGGAGTGCTGGAAAGAGGGCGAACTGGTGGGCGGCGTTTATGGAGTTCACATCGGTGGCTTCTTCGCGGGCGAATCGATGTTCCACCGCGCGAACAATGCTTCAAAGGTCGCACTGCACCACCTGCTAGTGCACCTGAGAGAACGTGGTTTCCAGCTCTTCGACACCCAGGTGCTGAATGAGACCACTGAGAACTTGGGGGCCTTGGCCATCCCACGAGAGGCGTATCTGGAGCGTCTGAGTCGGGCTGTCGCTGTGGAGTGCGAATTCTAAAATCCCGTCTCAGGCCGCTTGTGCGGGAGGTACATTTGATCGTTTGGGAAGCGGTTGCGGAGTCGCATCCAATACACTCCGAACCGCCAGGACCAACTGCTCCGGCCGATAAGGTTTCTGGAGGAAATTAAATCCCTCCTGAACTCCCGTGACCTCGTTCTCCATGAAATCGACGGAGTATCCACTCATATAGATCACGCGCAGGTCCGCCTTTTCCACCCGCAAGCGCTCCGATAGTTCCAATCCAGTGAGCCCTTCCGGCATGACCATGTCGGTGAGGAGCAAATCAATCTTGCCCGAGTGAACGTTCCAGATTTTGAGCGCTTCCACTCCATGTTCAGCGAGAAGCACCCGATACCCCTGGCGCAGCAACACCGCCTCGACCAACATCCGCAGTCCTATCTCATCTTCGACCACCAAGACGGTCTCGCTCCCTCCCCGAACTTCCGGCGCTTTTTCGGGAGTCGGCTCAGTTTTCAGGGGCGGCAGGCTCGTTGCGGGA
>JAYTTC010000675.1:0-3761 GCA_043745255.1 Verrucomicrobiales bacterium | reverse complement strand
TGCAGTTCGTCTTTTTTGCGTCTCTTGCGCCTTTTCGCGGCCAAGCCCGGCCCTGCCCGTTTCCGATCCGGAGCGGAGCTTTTTCCACGGATGGCACGGATGATAGCGGGAACCTGTTCCGAGAGCCTTCTTCTGTGCGGACATCGCGGCGGCTGAAGTGGGCGGCCCTCTCACGCAGCGACCCATTCAGGCTTCGGCCAAGGATCCAGATCTCACCCATTTTTATTTGCACCCCCGAGTGACTACCCCGCATTCCAGTCGCTTGCTTTTGATCCAGCGCTGTGGAACAACTGGATCGTATGCGAGCAGACCTGCGAGCCTCAGCGATCTCCCGATTAGGGTTGTGGCTCTTGGTTATTTCCTGCTCGGGCTGGGTCGCCCAGGCGCAGCGAAACGCTCGAGAGATGTATCCCGAGGGTGCGGAACAGCCCACCTGGAAGATCGATCCCGAGTTCCTCTACGACACCTTCACCTTCGTTCGCGTTCGCTACTCCGTCGATAGCACTCATGGCTACGGTCATGATCCGGCGTATCGCTGGGCAACCGATGCCCCGGACAGCGACATCAATTTCAGCTGGAGGCTTTCGCAGATGACCTCCATGTCGGTGCATCCTGATGGCGACTTCATCAACCTGACCGATCCCCGCCTCTACAGCTATCCCTTCATCTATATTGTCGAGCCAGGCCGGCTCCACTTTCATGACGAGGAAGTGGTGGCGCTACGCCGCTATCTGCTCAACGGCGGGTTCCTCATGTTTGATGACTTCTGGGGAGAGCGCGAAGGGCGCAATCTTTTCGATGAAATGCGTCGAGTGTTTCCCGATCGCGAATCGCAGGAACTCGATCTGCAACATCCCATCTTCCACTGCGTTTTCGATCTCAAAGAGAAGCCCCAGGTGCCGAATGTCTCTCTCGGGATTCGGAGCGAGTTTAATGGAGGCATCACCTGGGAACGGTCCGACGCTCGCAATCCGGACTATCGAGCTATCTATGATGACAAGGGCCGGATGATGGTGATGATCTGTCATAACACGGACAATGGCGACGGATGGGAACGTGAGGGTGAGAGTGAGTATTATTTCCACGAGTTTTCTGAAAAGAAGGCTTATCCGCTCGGCATCAACATCATCTTCTACGCAATGACCCACTGACACGGTGATCTGCGTCAATGCAGTCGCCTAACCTTAGGCTCTGTCGGAAGGGAGCTCAGCAGTGTGGCGACGCTTTGGGCCTGTCCTGGAAGTTGGTAATGGGGAGTGATCTCCGCCAGGGGTGCGAGCACGAATCGACGGAGGTGCGCGCGGGGATGCGGAATCGTCAACTCGACTCGATCCCGCCTCTCTCTCGCGAACGCGATCAGATCAAGGTCGATCGGTCGCGGTTCGTTCATCACCACTTTGGAACGTCGGCCAAGCTCACGCTCGCATTGTTGAAGGGATAGAATGAGAGACTCTGGGCTCTCTCCAGGCCGAGGAAGCCAGACCGCTACGGCGTTCAGGAAGGGAGGAGAACCTGGCGGACAATCGACCGGCTCGCTGGTCCAGAGGGAGGAATGTTGAAACCCCGAAGTCGCCTGGCTCGCAAGTCGAGCGAACGCATCTCGCATCAGTCGCGCGGAATCCCCAAGATTCGACCCGAGTGCCACGACCACCAGCGAGTCGGAATTGGAATCGGCGCTCATCAGTGACGAACCCTGCGAAGGACGCAGGACGCGGTCGGCAGCCTATTTCAGGCCTAGAACATCCTGCATGTCGTAGATCCCGGGAGACTGTTTGACCACCCAGATCGCGGCACGCAGCGCACCGTTCGCGAAGGTGTCCCGGCTCGAGGCCTTGTGGGTCAATTCAACGCGCTCCCCATTCGCGGCATAAATCACCGTATGGTCTCCCACCACATCGCCACCTCGCAGGGAATGCATTCCGATCTCGCTGGGAGTCCTCTCCCCAGTAATGCCCTGTCGACCGTGGCGAATCACATCATTGAGCTGTTGCTTCCGAACATCCGCCAAAATCTCCGCGAGAGTCGTCGCCGTACCGCTCGGAGCATCCTTCTTCAACCGATGGTGCATCTCCACTACTTCAAGGTCGAATCCGGGCCCGAGTATCTCGGCCGCTTTTCGTGTCAGCCAGAAGAGCGTGTTCACTCCGGTGGAGTAATTCGAAGCCCACACGATTGGGATGCTCTTTTCCTGCGCGCGAATGATGGCCTTCTCCTCCTCGCGATGACCGGTGGTTCCAATCACCAGAGCTTTGCCTTGACCGCCGCAAAGTCTCGCCACCTCGGCGGTGACGGAATGAAAGCTGAAATCGATCACAACATCCACCGACTCTATGGCTTTCGCCATCGAGTCGCCCATGTCGGTTTGAGCGGTCACCTTGAGCTCAGGCATTCGTGCGGCGCACGCGATGAGCGCCTGCCCCATCCGACCCTTATAGCCGTTGATCAGGACGCGGCAGGGGGTCATGCGGCCTCCCTACTCTTGCGGCCGGGGCCTTTGAGCAGCCCGCAGAGCCGAAGCGTCTGCTCGAGCTTGTCGCGATTGCGCGAGGACATGGCCACCAGCGGGAGTCGGTATTCCTCCTGCACCAGGCCCATCATGGCGAGCGCGGCTTTCACCGGTACTGGATTGGTTTCAATGAAGAGGTCCTTGAAGATGGGGTAGAACTTGTGGTGGATCTTCCGCGCGAGGTCGGCTTTTCCGAGTCGGAAGGCCTCTACCATATGCGCGACGTCCCGGGGAATGATGTTCGAAGCCACGCTGATGACTCCGTCCGCACCCACCGACATGAACGGCAGGGTCAGGGAGTCGTCTCCCGAGAGGATGTCGAAGCGATGTCCGAGCGCTGCGCGCAGCTGACTGACGCGATCGGCATTGCCGCCCGCTTCCTTGATTCCGACGATGTTGGGACTGTCTTGGGCGAGACGGTGAACGGTCTCCACGGCGATCTCAATGCCGCAGCGGCCAGGGATGCTATAGAGCACCATAGGAAGTTTGGTAGCTCGAGCGATCGCGTGGAAATGTTGGAAGAGCCCTTCTTGACTCGGCTTATTGTAGTACGGAGCGACCTGCAAGGATCCATCCGCTCCGACTGCGGCTGCAGCCTTGGTCAGATAGATCGCCTCTGAAGTGGAATTCGCTCCGGTGCCGGCGAGAACCTTCGCCTTGCCGTCTGCGAATTCCACGGTCTGGCGGATGATTTCGATATGCTCCTCGAAGCTGACGGTGGGCGACTCGCCGGTGGTGCCGACCGGCACGATGCCGTCCACTCCACCCTTCACCTGCAGCTTCACCAGATTTTCTAACGCGGAGAAGTCCACCTTCCCGTTTTGGAACGGGGTCACGATCGCGGTATATGTGCCTTTGAACATGTCTATGTTTGTCTCTTGGAATAAATCTCAACTCTGAGATTTCAAACTTCGATTTTGCCGTCGTAAACGAAATCTGCGGGGCCATTCAACGTCACTTCGGTGAATACGCCGTTCTCTTCCCGGAAGCTGACCTCAAGCAGATCTCCACTCTGCACCTGAACCTTCACCGGAGAACGGAACTGGTGCACTCGGGCGGAGATCAACGCGGACGCCGTCACTCCAGTCCCGCAGGCCAGCGTCTCTCCTTCGACACCGCGCTCATAGGTGCGCACTCGGATGGATCCCGGACCGAGGAGTTGTGCGAAATTGACATTGGTGCCCTTGGGTTTGAAGTGCTCGTGGTAACGCAGCTCGGCGCCAAGTTGTTGCACCATCGCTTTGTCGGCGTCAGG
>JAYTTC010000674.1:0-14169 GCA_043745255.1 Verrucomicrobiales bacterium | reverse complement strand
CCCCTGTTTGATCACCCGAATCACAAAAGGCTTTCGGACGGGACGGAGAATGCGCACTGTTTGGCAACCGGATGATCGCCCTAAACTGCCAACGTCTTCGGCTCAAGAAGCGAGTGCCACTGGCCATCAGCCGCGGCACTCAATCGGAATCTCAGATGGTTTGGTTACGCCTTTCCGCCGACGGCAGCGAAGGGTGGGGCGAAGCAGGCGAGTTTTCAGTCGGATCGATCCAGGAAACTCTCCACGACATCGAGACCGGCCTCGAAGCCGCACGATCCCGCCTCGAACAGGCCGATCCCTTCGCCCGGGAGTCGATCGAGGACAGCTTGGTCCTCGCCTGCGCTTCGTCTGCCGCGCGCGCTGCGATTAATCAGGCGCTCTGGGATTGGTTCGGACGGAGAACCGGTCAGCCCGTTTGGAAACTTCTCGGACTCAGCCCTGCCGATTCCCCCGTCACCTCCGTCACTCTAGGAATCATGAGCCCCGAGGCTGCGGTGAAGCGACTCGAGCAATGGCTGGAAGTCGGAGAGATCCGGGCGTTCAAGGTGAAGCTCGGCTCACCGGATGGCATCAAGGCGGATCAAAAAATGTTTGAGGCCGTGCACGCAGTCCTGCCCACAGGGACCAAGGTGAGTGTGGACGCCAACGGGGGATGGCAGCCGGACGAGGCGATTTCCATGAGTGCCTGGCTGGCAGATCGCGGGGTGGACCATGTGGAGCAGCCCCTCGCACGCGGGCGTGAACGAGAGCTCCAGTTTGTTCACAAAAGGTCCGCGCTGCCGATCATCGTCGATGAGAGCTGCTTCACCAGCCGTGATATTCCAGCCCTCGCGGGAGTGGCCGATGGCATCAACATCAAACTCATGAAGTGCGGGGGAATCTCTGAGGCGATCCGAATGATCCATGCCGCGCGGGCGCATGGACTGCAAACCATGCTGGGGTGCTATGGCAATAGCAGCCTAAGCAACTCCGCGGCGGCGCATTTGGGTCCGCTGGTGGACCATCTGGATCTCGACAGCCATCTGAATCTTTCCGACGATCCCTTCACCGGCGTGCGCTTTGCCCACGGCCGATTGGAATTACCCGATGAACCTGGATTTGGAGTGCGCCATGAATCAGCCCACTAAACTCAGAGCCGGACAGCGAGCCATCCTCCTGCAGCACGGTGGGCTCACCGGTCGCAATAACGGAAAGACCGGCCTCGCGCTGCTTCGGTATAGCGAGGCCGAGATCGTGGCCGTGGTGGACGAAGACTCGCCTGGCGGATCGTTAAGCGGCCTCACCGGAATGTCCTTCCCTCAGGAAATCCCCGTGGTGGGGTCGGTTCGAGATTCGTTTCCAGTTCGCCCTGACGTCCTGGCGATCGGGATCGCACCCACGGGAGGCCGACTCCCGGATCCTTGGCTCGAGGAAATACGCGAGGCAGTGCAACACGGGCTCTGCATTCAGAATGGCCTGCACACGCGACTCAACGAAGATCCGATCATCCGCCAGGCGCTCAAACCCGGACAGTGGGTTTGGGACATGCGACAAGAACCTGCGGGCTTGGAGGTCGGAACAGGAGCGGCGCGCGCGCTGAAATGCCGTCGGGTGTTGTTTGTGGGCACCGACATGAACGTTGGGAAGATGACTGCGGCAATCGAGCTCGACCGCTCCGCGCGACGCCGGGGACATCGCTCCAAGTTCATCGCCACCGGTCAGACCGGGATGATGATCTCTGGCGATGGCGTGGCGCTGGACGGCGTGCGCGTGGACTACGCCACCGGAGCGATCGAAGCCCTGGTCATGCGACATGGTCCCGAGAACGAGTATGTGTTCATCGAAGGACAGGGCTCGCTGCTCAATCCCGCATCGACGGCCACTCTTCCGCTCATTCGCGGTTCACAACCCACGCATCTCGTGCTGGTGCATCGAGCGCGGATGACGCACCTCAAGAGTTTCCCCCACGTGCAGATCCCACCGCTGAGCGAGGTCGTTCGATTGAACGAGGCGGTGGCCCGAGCGGGCGGCGCGTTCTCCCCTGCCCCGGTGGTGGGTATCGCGTTGAACAGTTGGGGACTCAGCGATGCGGAAGCAGCCGATGAGTGTGCGAAGATCCGTGAAGAAACCGGACTGCCGTGCGTCGATGCCGTTCGACACGGTGGAGAGACTCTACTGGACGCGATTCGATAGCGGCCGACAACGAACTCACAGACTTTTACTGACGACCTCCGCTATTTTCGACGATCCCGCTCTTCGCTGCGAAGATGCCGCGCGCCGTCGATGAGTCGATCCCAGTCAAACGCTGGACCTGGATCCACCTTGTCAGTCTGGATGTGATAATGTCCCAGCACACCGTGGTATTGCTTTAGCACCGGATCCGCCAACTTCACTCGAACCAGTTTTCCAGCCTCATCACGGGGATAATCGCAGCTCAACTTGGGGAACACGGTGCAAAGTGTCGCGGTGAGCTTGATCAGCGCGTCGTACTGTTCGGGGGTGAAATCATACTGTTGCAGGGTTTGACCCTGGATGACCCCTTCCACGACGTTATCGCGAGCCGGTCGCGGTTGGAAATTGGGACGCTTGAAATCGATCGCCTTTCCGTCCTTGGGCAACGTGATGAAGGTGCGATTCCGAACATCCCGGGCGTACCAGCGATTGAGCGCCTCGGCTTTATCGCTCGGGAAAGCTCCCGGGCTCGCGATCTCGACTCCAATGGAACGGCTATTCGAAGTGGTGGCATGCCAGGCCCGCTCCTTGAGATCCAGGGTCTGGTAGAGAGTTCCATCGAGATCGATCATGAAGTGAACGCTCAGGCAGCGCTTGTCATGAAGCGTCTCGAAGCAGCGCTGACTGGTTCCGCTGGCATCGAAATGGAGTACAAACTGATCCACCACCTCCTGGAGCAAGGGCAGAGGCCATCCGCCCCCTCGGACCTGCTCGATCTGATCCGGAGTCAACAAATCCTGACGCACTCCAAATCGATTGGGGGACGCGTTAGGAGGGAGCGAGGGCTTTGATTTATCCCAGCCCGCCTCGGCGAGCGGGGCGAAACGTCTCTCTACTCGATAGCCATCATATCCGCCGGGATCCATCCAGAGCACCACCCGTGTGCCGGTGTGGAACAACTGCCCAGCCACCATCACTTCATCCCCGCTGCGCACCATGGCCCGACCGGGTGAGCGATAGGCACTGCATCCAGTGGCGAGCCAAGCCACCAGAGCCATCAGCGCTCCGATACGCATGCCAGAGCTCACCCTGGATTTGATTATCATCGTTCCAAAAGTCATGGGCTCCACACGTTGAGTCATTTCCTCACCCGCGCCTCAGCCGACTCGATACTGTGCATTGAATGGCGACGCGCCCGCAGCCCTTAGGACACCGCGCCCCAGATTGGCCGCGAGATGTTCGAGAATTTTGAAAATCGCTTCCTGATCTTCGGAACCGATCGCCTCCGAAATCTGAGCGACGGTGAAAGCAGTGCCGCGATGGGTGTTGAGCTGATTCATCACCTTGGACTGAAGCGTGATGATCGCTCCCGCAGCCTTCTTCCCTGCCTCAACACCGGGCTGATGATAGGCGTTGACGTTCACCATCGAGGCGTAGAATCCCACCGCGCGCTCGAAGAGGGCGATCAGCATGCCGATCGTCGAAGCCGACACATCACGCACAGTGAGCGTGATCGACTCGCGGCCGTTCTCGTGGAGGGCCTGTCGCGTGCCGAGATAGAAGCCCGAGAGGAAATCACCGCTAGTAACACCCGGCTCGACGGCCATGGATTCCGACTGACGATCCTGAAGCACCTCCACGAAGGTGGCGAAAAAGTTATTGAGCCCCTCTCGGAGCTGCTGGACATAGGCATGCTGATCGGTGGCGCCTTTATTGCCATAGACCGCGATTCCCTGATTCACGACCTTCCCATCCAGATCGAGTTCCTTGCCCAGCGACTCCATGATCAGCTGCTGAAGGTATTTGCTGAAGAGGACTAAGCGATCCTTGTAGGGAAGCACCACCATATCCTTGCTCCCGCGACCGCCGCCGGAGTAATGCCACATGAGCGCCAGCTGAGCGGCGGGATTGACCTTCACGTCAGGCTTGCGGGTGAGCTCATCGCAGGCCCGCGCGCCCGCGAGCAACCCATCAATATCGAATCCCTGGAGGGCTGCGGGAAGAAGCCCGACCGCCGATAGCACGCTGGTGCGGCCCCCGACCCAATCCCACATCGGAAAACGGCGAAGCCATTGACCCTTCACGGCATATTGGTCCAGCTCACTCCCATGGCCAGTGACGGCGACCGCATGCGCGCCAAACTGGAGACCGGCGCGTCCATAGGCAGCCTGCACCTCAAGCATGCCATTCCGCGTCTCTTTGGTGCCGCCGGATTTCGAAATCACCAAGCAAAGGGTCTGCCCGAGCTCGGTGATGATTCCGGCGAGGACCTGATCCATCCCATCAGGATCGGTGTTATCGAAAAATGAAACTGAAAGTTTGTCGGTCAGGGGATGTCCAAGAGCATTGGCAACAAACTGAGGACCCAGAGCCGATCCGCCAATCCCGATGATGAGGATGTTTTTAAATTCCCCTTTGGCACCGTGGACGTTTCCGTCGTGCACTTCTTTCGCGAAGCTTTTGATCGCGCCGACGGTGTCGAGGATCTCTTTTTGCAGTGTGACGGTAGGCGCCAGCGCGGCGTTTCGCAGCCAATAATGGCCCACCATCCGATGCTCATCCGGATTCGCCACTCCTCCCTTTTCGAGCTCAGCCATGGCCACGAAAGCCAATTGGATCGGATGGCTCATGCGTTGGAAAAAGTCGGCCGGAAAATTCATCCGACTCAGATCCAGAGCGAGGCCAATCGACGGGAATTCCGTGTAGTAACTTTGAAAGCGATCCCAGAGCTGTGCCTTTGAGAGTTGCGTCATGCGTCGGCAGTGTAGAAGTACGAGCGCCGAGAGCAACGAGGATCTGGTCTGTCGCGACGCGCGATCGGTTTGACCCACAGGGAGTCAGCGATTCGCTTTTTGATCCGCGGAGTCGCGAGCTGCGGCCGAGAACCGTCCGAATTCCCTGTCTTCCAATCTAAAATGAGAGCTGCTGGAGAATAAACCGGCGGCGCTGGGTATCGAATAGGTTGACGGCGAGAGGATCGTTCATCGGGCCGCACAAGCGATCGCTGATTCCGCGGATCTGGTGATACTGCTGGTAAGTGATCACTCCAAGGAGTCGATCCCGATTCCAGGGACTGGTCTGCCGAGTCGCAGCCACAAGCGATTTCCCGAGATAGGTGTTTCCTGCCACACGCAGCGCACCCCGCACATGACGAGCCTGGAGTTTCCGTTCCACCTTCGCAAGCCACTGGTGATTATCCACTCGACCCAGCATCAGGTGATTGGCGTTTACCAGTTCAGAGGGGCAAATTTCGCGGTCCGAACGGACGATGAGCTGGCCCCGCTTCATGACGAAATCCCCGAACGAGTATCGAGCAATCCGCTCCGCCTCAGCGCGCAGGAGCGCGCTCTCACCGGGCACGAGAGTGGATTCCGGGTAGCTGATGATCACCCGTTCCAGAAACAAATCCTTGAAGCCCCCTTTGCGCTTGGGATGCTGAATCTCGGGTGCGGCTTGATCGCGTCGAAACTTTAAGAACCAATCGACCATCGAATCTTCGCGGCGATCGGGATTGTAGAGCCAATCCCAGGAATTATGCCCCCATCCCTCAAGCTCGTCGTAACGGTGGACAAAGCGAAGGCGCTGCAACTCCTCCACCAATCGCCGCGATTCGCCGACGCTCACAAACTCGTCGCGTTCTCCGTGAACACACCAGACTGGAACATCGCGAATCGCTGACATCGCGTTCACATCGCCGCCTCCGCAGATGGGAGCCACCGCAGCCCACTGCTCAGGATACTCGGCGGCGAGCCTCCAGGTCGCGTAGCCTCCCATGGACAGTCCGGTGAGAAACTGCCGACGGGGGTTGACCCGATATCGTTGTTTGACCCAGGCCAGCGCGTCCCAAAGATCCGCCTCCCCCGGGCCTTCAAAAGCGATATCGCCGCGACCGAGAATGCTGAGAAGGATGACTTTCTCGCTGAAACCGCGTTGCGGAATCTCCAGGCACTGCTCGGGAATCATCCGCTCGTCTCCATCCATCCCGTGCAACGCCACGACAATGGGATACTGCCGTCGGGGCGAGTAAGTGGTGGGAATCCAAAGCGCTATGGGTTGCGCCGAATCATCGATTGGCGAAACGTAAGAGAGGATCTGGTATCCGGTGGATGAGGCCTGGGCCATGAACCAAACCCTGGGATCAAAGTTTATCGGCGATAAACTTCTCCAGCTTCACCGTGTCTGCCACGAAGTTGCGAATTCCCTCCGAGGTCTTCTCGGTCGCCATCGCGTCTTCATTGAACAGAAAACGAAAGCGTTTCTCATCGAGTTCCATCCGCTCAACACTGCTCTTGGCGGCTGATTCGGGAGCGAGTTTGCGAATTATCGGAGCGGTGCTCTTCTGCAGCTCGCCGAGAAGGTTGGGACTGATGGTCAGCAAGTCACACCCGGCGAGCTCGATGATCTCACTCACGTTCCGGAAGCTTGCGCCCATCACCTCGGTGCTGTGTCCGAACTTCTTGTAGTACTCGTAAATCTTCAGCACCGACACCACGCCTGGATCCTCCGCGCCCGCGTATTCCTTTCCGGTTTTCGCCTTGTGCCAATCGAGAATACGTCCAACGAAGGGTGAGATGAGTCGAACATTAGACTCAGCGCACGCGACCGCCTGGGAGAGCGAAAAGAGCAAAGTGAGATTGCAATTGATGCCTTCTTTCTGCAGTTGCTCGGCCGCGCGAATGCCTTCCCAGGTCGAGGCAATTTTGATGAGGATTCGCTCCTTAGGGATACCATTCTTGGCGTACAGGCTGATCAAATGGCGTGACTTTTTAAGGATCCCGTCCGTGTCAAAGGACAGGGCAGCATCTGTCTCGGTGGAGACCCGCCCTGGGACAATCTTCAAAATTTCCATTCCAAACAGCACCAGCAGAAAATCGAGCACCTGACTGACGCGAGCTGCCTGGGTGCCAGGAGCATTGCGATATTCCGCCACTGCCCGATCCACCAGAGCGAGATACTCGGGCATCGTGGCTGCCTTCAGAATCAGGGTGGGGTTGGTGGTTGCGTCTTGTGGCGCATACTGTTTCAGCGAGGCAAAGTCTCCAGTATCAGCGACCACCTTGGTCATCTGCTTGAGTTGGTCGAGCTGGGTTAGAGTGGAGGAGGCCGTCGAGGTGGGGTTCATATGGTCAATAAAGGGACAGTGTGTCAGGACGTTCCCGTCAGCGAATAGGAGCAAAGCCCGGGGTGCTTGCCAATTGGTTTCTGCAGCACGTTTTATGCTAATTGCACAGCAGGGCTTCCTCAATAAGGTCGCGAAGCCAGCGAGAGTGCTCACGACTGGGACAGAAAGCAGCACCGAGTAAGGGTTGGGCTTCAAAGTGCCGATCAATAAACGAAGGCTATCGAATGATGGAAGCGACGATTTCGTGATCAAGGCACTCAAAAACCGTGAGGCTGGAGGCGGCCTGAGACAGTCCGCCCCCCCGAGCCCACTCGGTGTTCCGAAGTATGCCGAATCCTCCCGACGGCATCCTGCCAACAGAGCGAGAGAGAGAGATGGATCAAGACGATGAATTGGTGGTCAACACACCAGCTTAAATCGAACAAGCCGGACGCGCGGATCGCTGCAATCAGGAAATTGGCGATCACGCAGAAGGTGGAGTCGATTGGGATGTTCGCCGAGATGGTGGGCGATCCGGACCCGTCTGTACGACAGGCGGTGGCCGAGGCGCTTTCCAGCTTCCGGGACGAGCGCGTGGTCATCCCGCTCTCCATTCTGCTAAACGACACCTCTCCCGCCATTCGCGAAGCGGCCGCGATCGCCTTAGGGGACACCGGCTTGAAGCGTTCGGAGAAACAGCTCATTTCATCCCTCAAGGACAGCAACGCCCAGGTGCGACGAGCCGCTGCCCGATCTCTTGAGTTGCTCGGATGGCAGCCCAGTTCCTCGGAGGAGCGAGCCATGCATTGGGTGGCGATCGGACGTTACATGCAGGCCGCCCAGGAGGGAGAGACCGCGTTTATTCCACTGCTCGCAGTCCTGCGGGGAGACACCTATCAGCAGCGGAAGGCGGCGGTAGAGGCTCTCTCCCGTCTGGATGACGAACGCGCAATCCGTCCGCTGATCGCCGCGCTCAAGGATTCTGACAGCCATGTGCGGGTCTCCGCCGTGGAGGCGATCGGACGCATGGGAAATCCGGAAGCGGTGGATGCGGTGATTAGCGCGTTGAAGGATGAATTTCCTCCGGTTCGCGTGGCCGCGGCAGAAGTGCTCGGGCGCATCGGAGGACCGAAAGTTTTCAACCCGCTCACCGTGGCGTTGCGGGACAAATCCTGGGACGTGCGACGGTCCGCGGTGGAGGCACTCGGACGCCTCGGAGATGAACGGGTCATAGATCCGCTGCTGAGTGTTTACAAGGACAACGACACCGACGTTCGGATGGCGGTAGTTCGCGCGCTGGCTGCGCTTCAGGATCCCAGAGCCATCCCGGCATTGATCATCACCTTAACCGACGAGCAACGTCCCGTGCGTGAGGCGGCAGTAACCGCATTGCTTCGAATCGATCAGTACTGGGATCAGACCGAGGCGGCTCAGAGTGTCATGCCCGAGCTGGAGGCGGCTCAGAGAAGTCGCGAGTATTGGGTACGCCAAGCCGCCTCCGATGTCCTTACCCGCATCGCGCAAGCTCGCGTGCTGAACCAGGGGCCTGAAGAGGAGGCGTCCGCGGCGATGGCGCAAGCCCCGCTGACAGTCCAGCTCCTGGTGGGCCTTCTGCGCGACTCCGATCGAGACTTTCGCCTGGCCGCCGCGGAAGCCCTCGGCCGCCTGGGAGATGTCCGGGTGGAGATCGCCCTGGGACTGGCGCAACAGGATATCGATCCCTGGGTGCAGTCTGCGGCGGGTCACGCCTGGGAGGCAATCCAGCACAGGCCGGTCCGAAAGTGATGAACACAATAGCGATGAAGGCTCGGAGCCCAAGTTTATGAATCGACGCCTCTTGCTAGTGGGAGATGGGCCTGGAGGTCTGCAAACGCTGCGAACCCTCGCTGCGGGATTAGTAACCAACTGGGATATCTGCGGGGCTTTTGATTTAGCCGAGGCTCAGGCGCATCTCGCGACGGGCCCGTTTGACGCAGTGCTGGCCGAGCTCAGGATCGGTGCCTCCAGCGGACTGCAGCTGCTGAACCAGATTACCGACCTGCACCCCAAGACCCAACGCTTCGTCCTCGCCGATCTTTCAGACAAACAGGCGGTGACCAAGTGCGTAGGGACATCGCACCAGTATATCGCGACCCCATGCGATCCTGCGACGCTTCAAGCGGCGTTAGATCGCGCGTTCAGCCTGGACGTCTGGCTCATGAACGAGCGGGTTAAGAAATTCATCGCCCAGATGCAAAAGCTCCCGAGCATCCCGTCTCTTTACTTCCAAGTGGTGAAAGAACTCCAGTCTCCCATGTCCTCGCTGGAGACCATCGGCGGCTTGATCGCCAAGGATCTGGTGATGACAGCAAAACTGCTCCAGCTCATCAACTCGGCCGTTTTCGGGATGCGTCGCCAGATTGCCAGTCCAACCGAGGCGGTGCTCTGTCTGGGGGCGGAAACCACCAAGTCGGTCTTGCTGCTGGCGCACACATTTTCTTACTTCGACAAGGTGAAGTCGCCCTCCTTCTCGATCGAGAGCCTTTGGGAACACGCACTCGCCACGGGGCGGCTCTCCCGCCAGATCGCTCAAATTCAAAACTCCTCTCCAGACACCATTGATGAGGCCTTTACCTCAGGACTGCTGCATGACATTGGGAAACTAGTGTTCGCGTGCAACCTGCCAGCCGAATACATCAAGATGCTCCATGCCGCACAGCGGGAGAAGAAACCGATGTGGGTGATGGAGGAATCGACCTTTGGCCTCACTCACGCCGAGGTGGGTGCCTGCGTTCTCGGGATCTGGGGCCTGCCCGTCTCGATTGTCGAAGCAGTCGCGCTGCACCATTATCCGAGTCGCTTCCTAAGCAAGGAATTCTCACCGCTCACAGCGGTGCATGTTGGGAACGCATGGGATCACGAGCTCCGCACGAAGGGGAGAGTTGACAGCACCTTATTACCCCAGACGGATGGCGATTACCTGCGAGAACTGGGTTTGATCGATGAACTCCCCCGCTGGAGAGAGGGATGCAAGCTGCCTCCCATGGTAGAGCAAAAGGAGATTGCGGAGGTCGCCACCGCGTCACTCGCGCGAAACGCAGCCTGAGCCATCGGAAATAAAACACGTTCAATCCGCTCGAAAACCTCATGTCAACCACTCACATCTCTTCGCGACGCGTGCTCTTCGTAGACGATGAGCCCGCGTTCCTCGAGTTATTGGGGGAGGCCATGAAGGTCTATAGCGGAGGGAACTGGGAGATCGATCTGGCCACCACCACGAGTAAGGCGCTTGCCATTCTGGAACAGAAGCAGGTTCACCTCGTGGTGGTGGATATTCACATGCCGGTGGTGGATGGAATCCAGTTCTTAAAACTTCTCCAACGCAAGTATCCGAACATCCCCCGCGCCGTACTGACAGGGGATGCCTCGGAGGATCACCGCTCCGCTTGTCTGGCCAACGGCGTCGAGTTGTTCCTGGAAAAACCACGGACGCCTGAAGGTCTGGAAGTGGTTCATGCCACCTTGAACGAGCTCGCGCGATGGCAGCCGGAAAGTGGATTTCAGGGAGTGCTGCGTCGGGTGGGCCTCCAGGACGTACTCCAAATGGAATGTTTGGCGAGAAGTTCCATCGTCCTGGAGATCACCGCTAAAGGGGAGACGGGGACGATCTTCATCGAGCAGGGTTCGATTGTTCACTCGCAAGTGCGGGACCTTCGCGGCGAGCAAGCGTTCAATCACCTGCTCTCCCTCAGCGGCGGACAGTTTAATCTAAAGGGGTTCAGCGAGCCGCCCGAGAGATCCATCTCAGGCTCATGGGAGTTCCTCCTCATGGAGGCCGCCCGCATGCGGGATGAGGAACTGAACCTTGAGGCCGAGGGGCTTGCCGCGACCGCTGCAGTGGCGGCTGCGGCTGCAGCAGTAGCGGAGCCGATTCTGGAGGTCGAAGAGATGCCTCCGGACGACCTGTTCTCGCCGATGACGCCGGCCGAGGCGGCCATTCAGGAGGCAGCCCTGGCAGAGACGACATCGATGGCGAGCGTCTTGGAGCTGGCGACCGAGGCCATGATCGAGGTGGAAGCCATCTCAGAGGACGACGAATCCCGACAGCCGACGCCCCCGGCTCCGCCCAAGATAGAGGAGTTTCTGATCTGCACCCCGCGCGGGGACATCATTCTGCAATGGCAGTGCGACAATGCCTCAGATCGAGTGAGTTTCATGGAGTTCATCCGCCAGAAATCGCGACAGGTTTGTCAGGGCTTGCCGATCGGAGCCTTGGAACGTCTGGAGTTGGAAGGCGCGGAAGCGCGGATGGTGGTTCGGATGGAAGGAGAGCAATCCTGCTTGCTGCGCACTCTCCGCGAGAAGCCGGGCATCCATGTGGAGCCTGTCGGACAGTAAGCACACTGGAGATATTGCCAAGTGCGGAGAGGCGGCGCTTTTATGAAAGACGTGATCAACGAATGGGTGAAGGTGCAGTCGCAAAGAACAGGTCTCTTTGCGATCGGCGTCGTTCACACGGACAACTCGTTCTCCAGTCAGAGTTGCTCAACGCTCTATCCCTCGATTTTCCTGAACAACTCCTGGCGCTGCCTCAAGGATACGTTCGAGGCGATCCGTGAACAGCAGGGCTTCGACGCGCTGTCACTGCGCTGGGTCTACGAGCACGCCTGCTTGTACGCCGCGCAGCGTGCTGACGGGATTGTGCTCGGACTCTACGTACCGCGTGATGAACAACTCGTGCCTCGAGCGGAGGTGGAGAAGATCTTGAACGAGTTTCTGTTCATGGAGGAGTTTTACAGCTCCGAGGTCGCGTGAACCCGACCGACATTTAAAACAAAAAAGCCCGTCGGCGAATGAGCCGACGGGCTTGAAGTCACAAAAGCCGATTGCTTTAGGAAAGACTGGCTTCGCCCACTTGGAATCGGATAAATCGGTCGATCGTCAGAGCATCGCCCACCTGTTTAGCGGTCTCCGCGACTTGCTCCTTGACCGTCACTTCGGAATTTCGCTTCACGAAGCCTTGGTCCACGAGGCAGAAACCCTGGTAGAACTTCTCCAGTTTTCCTTCCACGATCTTCGCGATGGCCTGCGGAGGCTTGCCCTTCACCTGCTCAGCCGCGATTTCGTTCTCCTTCGCCACCAGGGCGGGATCCACCTGCTCACGAGACACCACACTGGGGCTGGCGGCAGCAATTTGAAGGGTAAGGTCTCGAACCAGCTGCCGGAATTCATCGCGTCCAAGAGTCGCGGCGTTCCCAGCCGATACTTCTACCAGCACGCCCACCTTGGCCCCCGTGTGGATGTAGGACCCGATATAGCCGACGCCTTTGACCTCGACTCGCTGGTGACGAGCGATGCGGATGTTTTCGCCGATCTTGGAAACTTGAGCCGCACGCTCGGCCTCCAGATCCACGGAAGGATTCTCGGTGAGCTTCTTCGCCACATCGTCGCAGAATGCGCGGAAGGTTTCGTTACGAGCCACAAAGTCGGTCTCGCAGTTAATTTCCACGATGGTTCCGACACGGGCACCTGGAGCGATATACTGAGCTATCACGCCCTCTTTCACCTCACGAGTCGCTTTCTTAGCCGCTGAGGCCGCTCCTTTCTTGCGGAGAACGTCGACCGCGGCGTTGAGGTCGCCATTGGCTTCCGTGAGCGCTTTCTTGCAATCCATGAGACCAGCGTTGGTCATTTCGCGTAGCTTTGCCACGCTCGCAGCCGAGATTTCAGCCATAGAACTTCAATCTATTAAGTGTTATTGAAACGCTGACCCGTCGCTGCGGTGTCCTCCCCAGCGTCGCGGTTAGGTTTCTGATCAGGCCTGGACAGGCGCGGTTTCCACCGGGGCAGCCACCGCGGCGGGAGCGTCAGACTTCTCTGCGGCACCGGCTGCGTCCTGGGTCTTGCGACCGAACTTGGCCTGGTACTCCGCGCGAGCCTGACTCACGGCCTGAACCACACCGGACAAAATCAAACGAACCGAACGAATCGCATCGTCGTTACCGGCGATTGGATAGTCCACGAGATCAGGATCACAATTCGTGTCCACGATCGCCACGATGGGGATTCCCAACCGACGCCCTTCTGCGACTGCGTTGTGCTCGCGCTTCACATCGACGATGAACATGGCTGATGGATATTTCTCCATCGTTCGGATGCCTTCAAAGTTGCGCATGAGACGGGCCATCTCGCGGTGATACATGGACTGCTCCTGCTTGACGAATTTGGCCATGGTGCCGTCCGCCTCCCACTGATCGATCTTGCGCATACGAGCTATCGATCGCTTGACGGTGTTGAAATTGGTCAGTGTGCCGCCGAGCCAGCGCTCCGCGGAAAAGAACTGATTGCAGGACTTGGCAGATTCCTTGATCGCCTCCTGGGCCTGCTTCTTGGTACCGATGAAAAGCACGTTGCCGCCCTTGCTGACGACCTTGAAGAGAAAGTCGCAAGCCTCCTGTAGCTGAACGAGGGTCTTGCTGAGGTCGATAATGTGGATGCCGTTACGGGCATCGAAGATGAAACGCTTCATCTTCGGGTTCCAACGACGGGTTTGATGCCCGAAATGGACACCCGCTTCCAACAGTTCTTTAACGCCGATATTAGTAGTCACAGACACAGATTTCCTTTGGTTGTCAGCGTCGCCCCACTCGGAGTTTGAACGCCATCCCGCGGAAAGTCGGGATTCATTGAGATACGATTGCGGTCACCCGAGCCGACACTGGCCCAGGATGTTTAAGACCGTTTTCCAGTGCGAACCAGACTCGCAAAGAGGGCGGAACCTATCAAACTAAGCGGCAGGAGCAATGCTTTTCTAGGTTACCACCCCGGGAACCCGGGAAGGGTGCAATTAAAAGTGGGTAAGATCTGGATCCTTGGAGAAAGCCTGAATGGGTCGCTGCGTGAGCGCGCCGCCCACTTCAGCGGCCGCGATGTCCCGA
>JAYTTC010000673.1:0-3763 GCA_043745255.1 Verrucomicrobiales bacterium | reverse complement strand
TACGGCCCGCTCCGGTGCCTTGCCCTGCGCACTCTTCGACGACGCACTGATGGGGCTTATCCGGCCTGCTAAGGTTTGGTGGAGAAGACGAAGACCTTTCCGTTCGAACTGAAGAGCGCGAATTCTCCGAGTTCTTCCGCTGGAAGGATCGTCATGGCCGCATCGCAGGGTAGGGAGCAGCGTGTGACGCGATGGATACCCCGGCTGTCCACCTCGAGAAGTTGACATTCCTTTCCGGACACCAAGACGATCGGTCCGCCCGGCAGCGAGCAACCGATCGAGCCTTGGGCATCGCGATCCAGTTCTAACAATTTGCCGCTCCCAACCCAGTGCAGAACTGCACCCTGCTCCAGGTTGACTCCCACGGCAGAACGCGTGTGCGCCGGGCTGCGGAACAATCGAACGGCCGCGCCGGGCAGTCGGAGTCGCTGACTGGTTGCCGCTCCCTGGAAGATAAGGAGTTGGTCGTCACAGGCCAGAGCCACCCCTTGATCGAGCGCGATGATGCGCACGCGAGGGTCGTTCTTGCTTGTCTCTAAGCCCGGAAACTCATCGGTCACATCGATCGTGCGGATGAGTCTTCCCGAGAGATCGTGATTTGAAAGGATGATCCGGCCTCCGGCTTTTTGAAGGCACCAGCTGCCGCTGGGACCGAAGCTTGCGGGGCAGGCTGAGCTCGTCGGCCATGGCGGATCTTGGATCAGGCACTCGCGATCGAAGAAGAGGTCGGCGCTTGGAAAGGTTCGATGAGGCAGTGATCTACCGCTTGCCAACGAGAGGATCAGTCTGCGTCCGTCATCGTAAGCCGGCTCGAGCAAGATATCCTCGCGTGTTCCTTCGATGGCGATGGCATAGGCCGCGGATTGAATGTCGCCGCACCACACCCCTCGTGCGACGAGAGTCCCCATGCGGCTTTTCCCTAGAGCGTAGAAACTGCGTCCCTCCGAGCAGGCCGCGATCCATTGAAACTGCCTTGGAAGCTCGAAATTGCGAAGTAGTTTCAGTGAACTCTTTTCGACCCTGGGTGGGGTTTCGTCTAGGGCGCGCTTCTTCTTGACCGCTTCGGAGCGCCGAGTGCGTCGCTGACTGAGATGGCGATTGGCATCGCGCAGTAGAAGTCGGTCTTGCGGTGCGAGCTGGATGAGGTGTTCAACAATCCGTGTGGCTGTCCAGACCGAGGTGTCTGGATTTTGGAGCTGGCTCGACGCGATCACACGCGAGAGATCCACGCAGAGCGAGCGGACTCGAGGATCGGGATATCGACGAGCCTGCTGGCTGATCGTCTCGAGATAGCCGAGCTGATCCGCGGCGGGTCCATGGAACAGTCGAAGTTCTTGAGCGAGAGAAGTGGCGATCTCGTGCTGTCCCAGCCGACGAATCAGTTCAAACCTCGCGGCCAAGCTGGTTATGGCTTGCGCGCTATCCGGCCAGGCGGCGGAAAGTTCGGCGAGCGCCTCGGTGGGTTGATTCAGACGTTCTTCGAGGAGGCGCGCAGCGCCCAAGTGATCCCTCTGACTCCGACACTGATCCACCAAAATTTGCCAAAGAGCCGCCGCGCGCTCGTTCTCTCCAAGCCGTTCGTACAGCTCGGCTGCCTCCTTCCAAATCCCTAGTTTCTCGAAGCGTTCAATGGCTTCACGAAGGAGACCTCCTTCGGCCATGCAGCGCGCCGCTTCGTGCGGATTTTGTAGCTGCTCCTCATAGAGGAGCGCAGCCTCTCGGTAGTGTTGTCCCTGCTTTAGGGTCTGGGCCGCGGAGCTCAGATCACCCAGCAAATGAGCATAAATGTAGGCTGCACGGCGATATCGCCCCAGTTTTAGCTCTCGGTCTGCGAGTATCCGATAGTGGCGTGTCAGCTCATGATGGAGCGAGGGAGGGATATCCCAAAGATCTGATGATCCGGCCGATTTGATCTTTCCAAAATCAAAGTTGATGTTGCGCTCGCCCAACCGACTTCGCGGTTCCGCTCTGCCGCGATGGGCAGCTTGTCCGATCGGAATGGCGTGCTTGAGTCCGGTCTCAGGATCGTTCTTCAGTTGGTGCAGCAGTCGAGTGAGCTCTTGGCTCCGAAGCCTCTGCAATTCGCTCTGGCCCTGCTGCAGCTTCTCACTTGCCCAGCGTCGAAGCTGATCTTTCCAGTCCGATGATTTCCCTTCGTTTTCAGCCGAGCTCTGGCCCGCTTCCTTGGCACCGCTGTTCAGCATTTCCCGAAGGATCCTCGCGAATTGAGATCCGGGGCTTTCCGAAGTCTCATCCGGCGCGGGAGGCAGGTCCGCTACAGGATCGGATCCGATATCCTGTTTTTCTTCGCGGAACAGGTCCTCGATCCGCGGGGGATTGAGGAGAATCACGCTCTTCAATTCATGTGTGCTTTGAAGAACGGGTCGGGCGTGATTCCAATCTCCTTCGATATCCCGGCAGGGTTCCAAGAGATCCGAGACAGAAAGTCCTTCACGCTCCTCGAAGGCGTAGGCCCCCAAGGTGGGGTGAATAAAGACGATCTGACGGCCGCAGAGCTGGCGAATTTCATCTGCTGCGAGATCCGGCCATAGGCGGGCATCGATCGGGATGCACAATGTGCCTTGGAGCAACCCACAGGTGAGGCCTGACGGAGGTGGCGCGTTCGGTTGTCTTTCCGAACCCACAACCAAGAGGCCAGCCGACGTACGATCGGTCACTGAGTGGGGAATGACAAATAGCCGAACCCCTCCGGTCGCAAGCCCGCATCTTACCAGTTCGGTGAGCCATTGCTCGGGATCACTCCCCGGTAGAAACCACGCGACGGCGGTCCAGAGTCGTTCCTCGGTCAGTCTGAGCTGGAGTGTTAAGTTCAGAGGCTCTTTGTAAATGCGTTGAGTTGTTCAAAAACCCAGGAGGAGTTGGAAGTCTGTGGTTTTTCAAAAAAGAAGGCGGGACCGCAGACCGTCTGATCGGAACACCACGCGGCCATGTCCCCTTCCGACAACACCAGAGAGATCTCAGCTAGAGTCTCTTGACGACTCCTCAAATGCAGCATGCCTCGGCTGTCCAGGAAGACTCGACTGCCGGAGGGGAAATCCACACTTTCCAGGGAACACCCATGGACTCTGAACGCATCCGCGCAGGCCGGCTGAAAGGAGTGGGTAATCTCAGGATGAGGCACCCGACATTCCACCAGGCGCAGTCGAGTGTTTTCTTCCAGGCTGATGGCGCGCCATGTTCCCTTACGACTTCGGAGCTGGATCAGCTCCCCGGGCGCGATCGCGAGGGCATCGAAGCTCCGATATAGATTCCATGACGGCATCGGCGGGGATGGATCCAGTCGATCCAAATTGGAGAGCGGTCTTCGCAGCACTTCCGATGAATCGCTCTTCAGATCGTATATCGCCTGCCAGCTCAGGGTCGGAATCGTGACATAGATGCGATGTCCATCGCGCGAGACATTGATATTCTGTTGGTGGGAGGAGTGACCGATCGGAAGTGGAATCTGAAGCCGATCCGCACTGGACAATGAAAAGGCCTGGCAGAGCTGGTTCAGAACCCAGGGACCTTCATGCCCCTCTCGATCAAAAATGGTCACCAGATTGGATCCTAACACTCGTTCCGGAAGAGTTACGGGATCAAAAGTGAGAGCGCTGCCGTTCCAATGTACGAAAAAGAACTGCTGAGCGCTGGAGAAGAACCGTCCGCGATGCCAGCGATGCGGACTCAATGCCCGATCGAGCAATTCGCCATCTCGGATCGAATAGGCGTAAACGTCACGCTCCCGAATCAGGAGCAAGGC
>JAYTTC010000672.1:0-3764 GCA_043745255.1 Verrucomicrobiales bacterium | reverse complement strand
TAGCCACGTCTTTGTCCCCGCTCACAACAATGGTTTCGTAGCCCTGCTTCTTGCCCTCCGTGGTGATGGTGTCGCCGATCACTTTGAAGAAAGGATTGTCGAGCGTGAGCAGAGAGACCCCAATCATGCCTCGGCCCTTGGGATCTCCTCCGCTGGAGCGGGGCTCGGAGGACTTGTCGCAGCCGGAAAGGAGACCCACCGTGCAGGCCAGAAGTGTGAGCAGTGTGTGTTTCATAGTGATGGCTTGAGACGTCTATCTAAGGTCAAAAACGAGATGGGGCATAGGTTTTTTCCCAGAGACTCGGGGGAGATCCCCGCCAAGGCCGCGCTCGCCCGGATCCGCTCCCACTTCGCCTTATCCACCCCCCGCAGCATGAACTTCCGAAATCCCAGCACGCCCTTGATGATCCCAAACACCGACTCCACCGTCTGCTGCCTCGGCTTTGCTTTCCACTGACTCACCAGAGGGCTGAAGGCCCAATCCATCGGTGCGGGGGATAGTGCGGGCCTTCAGCTCTAAAGTTGTTTTTGCGGCGTTGTCCTGGGGCGTTGCCCACAGGCTGGAATGGGGCGCGCCGTTGGCGCTGGAGTCCGACGGGCCAAAGGCCCTGCTAGCTCATGCGAATGAAATAATGGTTTTCGCGATCGATTCCCCGCACTAGATTCGGTCATCCCATGAGCGGTAATCCATTTGCAGCGCGGTTGCTCAGGCTCCTCTTTCTCTCGTCCCTCCTCGCCTCGGAGTTCTCCGCTCCCGCCGAAACCCCGCTCCTTTGGAAGACGGGCGTTGGGTATCGTTTCGCTCCGCTCCTAGTTCCGACGAACGGCCAGACCGGATTCACCCTTCTCAATCCCATCGAAACTGGGATTACCTTCAGCAATCACCTCTCTGCGGAAGGTGTCGCAAGGAATCGACTGCTCGAAATTGGATCGGGCGTGGCCCTGGGAGATGTCGATGGAGATGGTCGAGTCGATATTTATTTCTGTCGGCTTGAAGGAGACAATGTGCTCTATCGCAATTTGGGGGATTGGAAGTTTGAGGACATCACCGCCTCGGCTGGCGTCGCGTGTCCGAACCAATTTTCGACCGGCTGCGCCCTGGTGGACATCGATGGGGACGGTGATTTGGATCTGCTGGTGAATAGTCTCGGGGGTGGTACCCGCGCGATGGCGAACGATGGACATGGACGCTTTTCGGAAATGACGAACTCCTCCCTGCAACGTCTCTTTGGAGCGACCTCCCTGGCGTTAGCGGATGTGGATGGAGACGGGGATCTAGACCTCTACGTCTGCAACTACCGAACGGACACATTTTTCGACTCTCCGCCGGGCTTGGTCATGGGCTCGCGTCAGCAGCCTGATGGCAGCACGATTGTCGAGCCCAGCCACCGTTTCCTGACGCTTACGAATTCAGCGGGCAGTTTGGAGGTTGTGGAAAAGGGCGAGCCTGACTTCTTCTACCTGAACCGGGGAGGGGGCGTGTTTGCGTTGGCCCGATGGGATTCGGGTGTCTTCCGCGACGAGAGCGACCGACCGCTCACCCAGCCGCCAACGGATTGGGGGCTGTCGGTGATGTTCCGAGACCTCAACGGAGACGGTTTGCCGGATCTGTATGTTTGCAACGACTTCGTGCATTGGCCAGATCGTATCTGGCTGAACCAGGGCGGCAGGCACTTTCGGGCCGCGCCCATTCACGCATTTCGCAATGTCAGTCTGGCCTCCATGGCCGTGGACGTCGCGGATCTCAATCGAGATGGTTACGATGATATTTTTGTCGCGGACATGCTCAGTCAGCACAGGGGATTCCGGGCTTGGCAACGCCCCGACACGCTCAAGGGGACGATTCGTTACCCGGTGGAGAATCCGAACTTTCGACCTGAGGTCACTCGCAACACGCTGCAGCTCGCCCGCGGGGACGGCACGTTTGCTGAAATCGCTCAGTTCGCGGGAGTCTTTGCAACCGACTGGACTTGGAGTGCGGTGTTCCTCGATGTCGATCTGGACGGTTGGGAGGACCTGCTGGTCTCGACCGGCGCAAATCACGATGTGCAGGATGCCGACGCTCTGCCCGAAATTGGTCGAGTGGTGGGATGGAAAACGCAGGAGGCGCGTGTGAAGGCCTTCGGAATGCTTCCTCGTCGAGAGGTTCCAAGCATGGCGTTCCGCAATCGCCGCGACCTGACGTTTGAGGACGTCAGCAGGCGCTGGGGTTTTGACGCGGTGGGCGTCGCGCAAGGCATGGCGCTAGCCGACCTGGATAACGACGGAGATCTCGATGCGGTCATCAATTGCCTCAACGCTCCAGCCCGCGTCTATCGGAACCTTTCTTCGGCCCCGCGCCTCGCCGTTCGACTCAAGGGTGCAGGACAGAATACGCGCGGGATCGGCGCTCGTATCACGGTGCGTGGCGGGCCTGTAACGCAAACGCAAGAGATGATCGCGGGGGGGCGCTACCTCTCCAGCGACGACCCTATGCGGGTTTTTGCCACCGGCGCGGCAGCTCAACTGGAGATCGAGGTGACCTGGCGGAGCGGAAGGCAAAGTAAGGTCAGGGATGCCCGCCCCAACTTCCTCTATGAGATCGAGGAGAACCTTTCCGCACCCAATCATCCAAGCTCACCGGCAGTCGTGGTGCCCCTCTTTGAGGACGTCAGCGCGCAGTTAAACCATTTCCACTTGGATTCCCCCTTCGACGACTTCGCGCGCCAGCCTTTGTTACCCCGTAAACTCAGCAGCCTGGGGCCTGGCGTTTGTTGGGTCGATGTGAACGGAGACGGGTTCGACGACTTGATTGTTGGAGGAGGCAAAGACGGTCGAGCCGAGATTCTCTTCAATCGCGGTAAAGGCCACCAAACAGAATGGACTCACGCTCCTCTCACTCAATCCAACCTGAGGGATCAAACGAGCATTCTGAGTTTTCCAGGGAGAGACGGCGCGCTGCGTCTTCTGGTGGGTGAGTCGAACTGGGAAGATGCCGACACCAACGCACCGCCGTTTCGGGTGTTCGCTCCAGGGGGAGGCGCGGTGTCCCACGCTGGCCTATCGAGTTCTGCTTCAGCTACGGGTCCGCTGGCTTTCGCGGATGTGGACGGAGATGGTGATCTGGATCTTTTTGTGGGTGGACGGGCGATGGCGGGGCGCTATCCGGAGCCAGCCACCTCTTACCTTCTCAGGAACGACGGAGACTCCTTCCAGTTTTTGCAGAGTTTTCAAAACCTGGGGCTGGTGAGCGGTGCCACGTTTATCGACTTCGATGGCGATGGCGACCCAGACCTCGCGTTGGCGTGCGAATGGGATTCGGTGCGGTTGTTTCGCAACGACCACGGGCGATACACCGAGGTTTCCAGCGCGATGGGTCTTGGCCCTTACACCGGATGGTGGAATGGCATCGGAGTCGGGGACTTTGACGGAGACGGTCGGCTTGATTTATTGGCGTCGAATTGGGGCCGGAACTGGCGCATCGACTCCCCACCGACACTCCCCACACCGGTTCACCTCTTCTATGGCGATTTTGCTAACAATGGGGCGGTCCAGACCCTGATAGCGTCCTTGGATCCGGACCTTTCCAAAATCACGCCTTGGACCGAGCGGAGGAGGATGATTGATGCCATCCCATCAATTGGGGTCGACTGGACAACCGACCATGCCTACGGCCGGGCTAGCGTCCAGGAGCTACTGGGAGACTTGTTTCAAACGGCGCATTCACTTCGAGCCACGACACCTGATTCGATGGTTTTCCTCAATCGAGGGGATCACGTCGAAGC
>JAYTTC010000671.1:0-3774 GCA_043745255.1 Verrucomicrobiales bacterium | reverse complement strand
CCGGAACACGCCCATCGCCGCTAATTGTCGCGTTCGCAGCTCCTCATTGCTCCAGAACACGTCGGCCTGGGGAGCGCCCCGCTCCGCAAGCAATCGATTGGCCAGCCCTACTGTCTTGACCGCTTCACTGTCAAACAACGTCCTCACCTCGATGCCGGTTTCTGAGGAGAAGGCGCGAAGGATCGGCTCCGCGTAAACTTCATCCTGCGAGGCATAGACCGTGAGATAGGGCTTGGATCCACCACCGCAGCCGACGAGTAGAAAGGCGAGGCCGACGATCGAGACGAGGCGCTTCATGATGGAATGGCCTCAGGCCGTTCTGCGGTGGTAAAACCACCACTCGAAGAGCAAGGCCAGCAGAGCCAGGCCCGCTGGCCAGCGCCAGAGCTCGAGGCTGGCTGTCTTCATTGAGTTGGAAATTGTGCCCGCATATTTCCCCAGCGAGAGCTGATCGCGTGGCGTGGTATCGCTCTCGGCGGCATCGAGAAGATTCACGCAGAAGGTGACCTCGTTCGTGCCTGCTTTCAGCCGATAAGCTCCCTGCCGTTGCGTGCCGGTGAAGAGGATCTCGCGGCTGCCGGGAGCAAGGACGAGCGCCTCGCGAGTGCCATCCGGATGAGTGACCTCGGCGCTGGAGACGGGATCACGCGGGAGGTAGCGAAACGCTTCGCCAGGGTGAACCATCAAGTCCGCAGAACGGGATAGTGTTGGGTTCAGCCATTCGAGCGCATTCGCCACGAAAATGGGGTACGAGATTCGAAGCGGCCAGTTGCTTTGCAGAGGATCGAAACCCATCCAGATAATGCGTCGGCGCTCCTTTTCGCCCGCCACTATCAGCGGGCGTTCTTGGGATTGAACCAGGGACACCCCCCAGGGAGGAAGTTTGGGAAGAATCGACTCGGCCACGTCCACGTTGTCGAAATTCACGTAGCGAAGCAGGGGATGTGTGTGGTGCCAGTCCACGATAGCCGGTGCTTTCTCGCTTACAGCTCCTTCAAACCAGTTTGTAGCCGCGACTCGAATCGCGAGGACATTGGCATCTGGCCAGATGAGGGGTTGAACATCATCGAGCACCACCACATCGTACGGTGTCGCGGGGCCTGTCAGCTGAGTGGTGAGGGTCACGCGCGCGTTCGGCACCCCGCGCAGCGCTCTCTCGAGGAAACGATTACCTCGCGTTACTAGCAGTACCTCCAAAGGTCGCGGGAGTAGGCTGTAGATCGATGCCTGATTGTCCACCGCCAGATCGTCCTTGCCGTTTAGCTTGAGAGTGAACAGTCCGTCGGCCTCTTGTTGGGTGATAAAAATCAACGGCACGGTGTTCGTCGGCGGGATCTCGAGTGCGCGGACTTCCCGAGCTTGGTGGTTGAACTGGAGCTCCACTTGAACCGCCTGCAGGGTTGTTGAGGGATTCGCGATGCTGGTGAAGAGAGCTCTTTCGGACGGGTTCTCTGGGTTGGCACGAATGTCGAGGGTCACGATTCCGACGTTGTTCACCCGTTGTCCCACGCGATGATAGACCAGCGGTAGGTTCTTGTTACCCAGTTCCCCGAGGTCGACTGAGGCACCGTCGCTAAACAAATGAATCTCGCCACTGACCGTCAGTTCTTCACCTTTCCGTTCATAGGTAAAGGCGCTGGCGGTCCGGAGCGCCTCCACCAATCGGGTGGGTCCGTCTGAAGGTTGGCACGAGGCCAGTGCCCGTCTGAGCGCGGGTTTGCTTCGCGTGGGCGACTGCTTCACCTCTGTGCTGGAGGCTGCGAGTAAGATCATCATCTGCTCCTCGTCGCGAAGCCCTTCGATCCATTTAAGAGCCTCCGACTTGGCGCGCTCGAATCGCGTCGGGGATTCATCCGTGCTCTGCATGGAGGCTGAGGCATCCAGCACCAGGACCCTCAGGTGCGATTGTTTTGCCGATCCTGTGGCGCAAGGACGGGCGAGCGCCAAGATTACCAGGGCGAGAAGGAGGAGTTGCAGGAGCAGCAGCCAATTCTTGCGGAGTTTTTGAAAGGGTGCGTTGGCCTGGCTCTCCGCCAAGAATCGCTGCCATAGCAAGGTGCTCGAGGTGAGTTTCGCAACGCGTCTTCGCTTCAGTAGATAGAAGAGCACGACCACCGGGAGTGCCGCAGCGAATGCGAATGCGAGGGGCGTCAAGAAACTCATCCAAGCCTCCCTGCGGTGTAACTGTTTATTTCAAATGCAAATGGAATGAAATTGATCATCCCCAGAGAGCTGTTTCACGGAGCTGCTTTAGGAGGAGAGTTTCCAAGGGTTCGGTGGAAGGGATGCTCATGAAATGCACCCCACGGGCCTGGCAGTATTCTTTCAATCGCTGGATAAAGTTTCGCACGGTCTGTTGATAGGCCTTCAGACGAAATTTTCCGAATGTCACTTCCTCGATTGCGCCGCTCTCGGAATCCACGAGCTTTAGATCGCCAAAGGTGCTGGGCGTTAGCTCCTCCGAGGAAAGAATCTGCACGACATGAACCTGGAATCCGCGGCTCACCAGCGCGGCTAAGCCGGAATCATAACCCGCAGGATCGAGGAAATCGCTCAGAACCACCGCGATGCCCGCTTGGCGCGCCTCGAGGGCACCCCGCGAGAGGGCTTCGTTCAGGATCGCATTTCCAGCAGCCTCCAGCTGGGACAGGCTCTGCAGGAACCCAAGACCCGATCGACGTCCTCGAACCGATCGGAGTGCCGCCCGGGACGCCGATTCCTTCGCTTGCTCCGGAAATGGCACCACGCTTACACGATCAAAACCGCAGAGAGCCACATACCCAATAGCACCCGCGATCTGTCGGGCTAGATCAAATTTCCTAGGCTCGCCGAAGGTCATCGATTCGCTTGCATCCAGGAAAATACGCACGGGAAGCTCTCGCTCCTCCTCATACAATTTCAGGAAGAGCCGATCCAGTCGGCCAAAGAGATTCCAGTCGAGATATCGGAGGTCGTCGCCCGCTACATAGTTCCTGTAGTCGGCGAACTCCACCGATTGTCCGCGGGATCGGCTGCGTCGCTCACCCTTGGTGCCGCTCTTGGCTCGCCGCGCTGCGAGTAGCTGAAATTGCTCCACACGACGCAGTAGTTTGGGTTCAAGCAGGGCACCGGACATGAGCGTATGCGTCTATCTCGAGACGATGAAGAGTCTGTATTCGCTGGGCATCACGCGATGACTGACTCCAGGGTTTTGGGCACGTCCTTAAGAATTTGCTCCAGCACGTGGTCTGTGGTGATCCCCTCCGCTTCCGCCTCGAAGTTCAGAATGAGCCGATGCCGAAGCGTCGGAAGAACCATAGTCTGGATATCCTCGAAACTTACACTGAACCTCCCCTGAGTCAGCGCGCGCACTTTCCCCGACAGCAAGAGCGCTTGCGCGCCTCGGGGACTGCTGCCAAATCGCAAATATTGATTGCTGATCGGAGCTGCAGTTTCAGTTTGAGGGTGAGTGGCGAGGATCAAGCGCACGGCATAGTCCTTGACGTGCGAGGCCGCAGGCACCTGTCGCACGAGCTGCTGTAATTCCAGCAATCCGGCACCATCCACTACTTTAACCAGAGTGGCTTTGCGGCCCTCAGTGGTTCGGTTCAGGACCTCGGTGAGATCCGCTGCTGAGGGGTAACCCACGATGAGTTTGAAAAAGAATCGATCCAGCTGAGCCTCTGGAAGCGGATAGGTCCCTTCCTGGTCAATGGGGTTCTGCGTGGCGAGCACGAAGAACGGCTCTGCCAGTCGGCGTATTTCGCCGCCCGCCGTGACGCTCTTCTCCTGCAT
>JAYTTC010000670.1:0-3777 GCA_043745255.1 Verrucomicrobiales bacterium | reverse complement strand
TCAAATTACCGAGCTTTGGATTATAAAAGAAACCTTGCCCATCGAATCCCAACACCACCTCTGGACCGAGGGGTTGGCGTCCGTCGCTAGCAATATCTAGGTGAGAGGTATCATCGACGCCTCGCATCTCCATTATCTCACCGGTTCGATTCCTTGCGAAATCTGAGTTCAACGCCTTGGGATCGAGAAAAGTATAGCCCATAAATATCTGGATTCCCTTCAAATCGCGTTGGATATACCCTTTCCAAACCCTGTCTGCGTGGAGGCTGAAGCCGTCAATCCAACCTCCTTGCGGAGCAATCTTGGCGATGAATTCTGCAGAGTACACCTGCTGAAGTCGCATTCCCGAAGTGAGCCCATACTTCACTGAATTTCCATCCCTCCAGTTCTCGACTGGACCCTGACGTAGTTCGGAAGGAAACGCGATATTGGCCCAGTCGGAAGCAGGGAGGTCGCCAGCCGAAAGAACGTTTGCCATAAATAGGAGTAAGACGGCGATTTTCATAAGGGGAACAATATCAAAAACAAACCGATGTGACATCCTCGATTCGGGTGATGATATCCTCAAGATATTTGCCTGTGGGGTCGAACCATGTGCTTACCCAAGCACCTTGCTGGGTTCGATTCTGAAAGCCCATGACGCTCTGAGCATTTTGAACCCGCTTGAACTCCACTAGGTGAGTTCCGGGCAGATCAACTCGATTTGAATCCACAATGGCCCCATCCGCATTGACAAGAACCACGTCTTGAGCATCCGCCACCGGGGATGGAACACCATCCACGTATCGGAACTCGTTCTCCCGAACAATCCAGTCGGGAAGAATCGCGTTAGGCCCGGTCAGGGAATCATCCGCAGGCGCGCCTAGGATGCCGTGAGGCGTCGTATAGGAGTTAATATTCCGCGCCCAGTTGTCGAACACGTTGTTTTCGTAAGTAATCCTCGACCAGCGCCAGA
The DNA here is from genome assembly GCA_043745255.1 of Verrucomicrobiales bacterium. Classification (GTDB taxonomy): domain Bacteria; phylum Verrucomicrobiota; class Verrucomicrobiia; order Limisphaerales; family UBA11320; genus UBA11320. The sequence continues at coordinate 2,822 of JAYTTC010000670.1, read as the reverse complement.
CGTAGAAGAAATTTGGGGCCGTACCCAAGGTCGGATCAGCAGTTGGCACGATTTTGGTTTCGTAATCGAACGTAAGATTGGTGGTATCGAGAGTCTTGATGGTGAAGTGTCCCACGTAAGCACCAGTGTCAGCAGCGTGTCCCGGTTCGTTGATGAAGGCTAGGAAAACTACATCCCCGTTCTTCAGCCACTGAAGGAACGTGAGGTTAGGACAGGTCAGCCTTACCAATTTGGGTTGGTTCACGGCATCCGGTCTCGCGGCGGCGCTAATGGGATTGCCTCGAAACCCACGGCCGGGAGCAAAGTTAATGTTCACCCCGTAGAGGGCACCCGAGTAATAGTTATTGCGGAAGACCTCGCCTCGATTCGACCCGGTATCCACATACATGGGGAAAGTGCAATCGTAGGCCGCGTTCCCCTCGGCGACATAACCCCCACGACCTCCCGACGGACACGGGCCGTGCCAGTCGGCGCGCATGACGGCCTTGGAGAGACCAACTGGGGGAATTGAGACGGGGGCGTTCGAAATTCTCACATTGACCGTAACAATGTCGATCCACAGGGTCACCAATAAAGCGCCATTGAAAATGGGGTGGACCTCACCTGTATCCGTCCGGATCGCTCCATAGAGGTTAACGCAATTGCCTACGACGCGATTGTGGCTCTCCGCAGTGGTGATCGTGAAGATTTCGGACGTACCGACTCTCGCGATTGCGGTCACCCGCACCGGCATGCTGGAGGCTCCCGTTCCCGCGATTCCTGCCGTCGTAAAGTAAGAGTTCACGTAGCACTGTCTCACGACTGCTCCGAGTCCATCGTTCACAAAGTGACTCGCCTCGGAAGACGGATAGTAGCGTCCGGAGGCCTGGGTGAGAATCAGGGTGGTCTCGTGGAAGTTATTGATTCCAGGATTCTCCGTGATGCATTGGGAGATCACGTTGTTCGCACTAAACAGATTCACACTGCCGTGCAGTGAGAGCACGAAGCACTCTGGGGCCGCCTGGGTACCGAACCGGGTCGCCTTGATCCGCCGCAGGCGGTTGTGCTTGCCGCGCAACGGACCCAACGCCCCCATCACCACGGGTGCAAAGCCAGGATATGTGTTGTTGCCTGGATCAACCCCCTGGTAGGGAACGAACTGCCCTCCGATGTCACAATCCGCCGTGAAGTCGGAGGCTTCCCAGTATGTCAGCTCGTACTCCGTCGCGGGAGGAACCGGAGGCAGAAGACGCCCGAATAAGCTGGTCTGCCCCAGACTGTGCATGGCGTGAACGAGCCGAAACGTCGTGACATCGATCCCCGACCCCACGATGCGCTGACGGTCCTGGACATTGAACCCCACCTTGATGGTGAACGCGTCTTCGATGTAGAGGCCCGCACAACCCCGACTCTTGATCGGAGCTCCCGCGGGAGTGTTTCCTACCCGCAGGAGGCTTGCCTCAGGCAACGCTCTCATGATTTCGTCGAACCGGTAGGTGTAGCGAAAGCAGGTGCCCACCACCGATGCACTTCCAGAGGCGGGAAGTGAGGCAGCAGTCCCGAGTCGGTAGAAGAAACTGTTGCCATCGCTCGCCAAGCCGACCCCCTGGGAAACTCCGTTGAAATAGGCGGGCGTACAACCCGAAACGGAGATCGCGTCAAAGTCAGAAAAGCCGCTGCCTACGAGGCTAGCCTTGGCTACCGGCCAGAAGAGATTGGCCTCTAGGCCGGCCCCTCCTGCCTTGGTGATCACCGGCAGAGACATGCTGTCGATTCCTGCCGTCGGAGCAGTGGCCAGAGGCAGGAGCAGCGCCCGGTTGGAGACGATCATCGGAGCGGTGAGCGTTGTGGTCAGATTGAACAGGGCCGCATTGTTCCCGATGACCCCGGTGATGCTGACCACATCCCCCAGTACATAAATGTGGTTGTCCTGGGTGATACAGAGAAGATCAGTCAGGGAGAAGGCCAACGCACTGGGAGTCATCGCCCTCCCCGCGATCTCTCCCGTGTCGTAGGGGTCCGTGGCGGACCCGGAGCCCTTCAGACGGTCCACCCGAGGCGTGGCCCAAATGTCTTTCGGATCGTGATACTCATCCAGGAGCAATGCGTCCATCAGCGACATGGGACCTCCTGGAGAGAACGATTGGGCGAACCCTTTCGGGTGCTTCGAGTGACTGGCTTGCCTCGTGGCTTCATGGCCTGGGTCAAATGATCGCGTTAATGTTGGTAACTCCTTGGGCTTTTCTTGTGCCCGACCTAGTAACTATGTGGGAGCAACGGGGTTGAACCTAGGACGGTACCCCCCCCCCTTTGTCAACTTCTTTTTGTCTTTTTTTTACTTTTCTATTCCCAGCCCCGCCCGCGTGTTGATCGGAGCGGGCGGAAGAATCGTCACAGGATTCGCTCTGTTTTTTCAGCGTGAGTTCAGGAACAACATCGAGCAAGTCCTGCTTCATTGCAAACGTCGGCCGCCTGACTTTGCAAAGACCTGTGCTGAAGGGCCCATCCATGCCCCTATCTACGCCCCCTGGATGCCATGAGTTGCTTTGACTTTTCTCAAAGCTCGGCGTGTTGAAGGCTCCGCCGTGGAAACATCCCCCGCTCCATGCCGCCGATTTGGACCCGGGAAGAAATCGCTCTGCTCGGAAAACGCCCTGACTCCGAACTCGCCAAGCTCTTCGGCCGCACCCGCTGCGCCATCGCTCTGCGTCGCAGTCGGCTCAAGATTCCCACTCCGGATCCCAAGGGCCACCGATGGACGCAGGAGGGCTGCATTGAGCTCTGGATGCGCCGGGGCTTGATCCCCTACATCAAAATCTCAAGGAGCGTCTACTTCCGCTGGG